>JAUVLO010000056.1 GCA_030600695.1 Methanosarcinales archaeon
GTCCGGCGCAGACCCCAAGTCCTTTAAGCAGGTCCACTGCCGAGATCATGGCCCCGCTTATGTTGTACAATTCCCTGAAGGTGGGCATGGATACAGCCCTGCCCTGGGCCCAAGGCCAGATCATGTTACCTATGTTCTTACCTTCCTTTGCCCGGACCTGATTCACTTCATGCCCCTCCAGCAGCGGCTTTGAATCCATGATAAGCCGGGTGAGCAGTTCCGAGTCCCGGCCGCCTGGCAGGAAATCCCTGACCTTTTGTCCCACCTGGTCATGGGGCGGCGTACACTGTGCATCCAGTCCGCGGCCGCCTGAGAGTACCAGCAGGTGGCGGTAGCTGATGCCGGGATAGAATTTAACACCGCTACTGCCAAGATGCTCGTCCACTGTCTTTATGAGTTCCCCTGCTTCCTCTGTGGAGATATGACCGGCACTGTAGTCTTCGATAATTCCGTCCTTTTCAGTTATAATGTTACATCGAAAGGCAATGTCGTCAGGTCCCAGTTCCACTCCCATACTGGCCGCTTCCAGGGGCCCCCTGCCTGAATAGTATTTGGCCGGGTCATAGCCCAGGATGGAGAGGTTTGCAACATCAGAACCGGGCGGCATATCAGGTGGAACAGTAACTGCCTGCCCGCAGACCCCATCCCTTGCTATATAGTCCATGTTGGGTGTATGGGCAAATTGCAGCGGGGTCTGGTGGTCAAGTTCGTCCAGGGAGTAATCTGCCATGCCATCGCACAGGAGTACAACATATTTCATTCTCAGGTTCACCTTTGGGTTTAGATGACCACATCTGATAAAAATGTTATATCCGGTATGCTAATAGAAAATAAAGAGGCAATATCTAATTGCCCTTATTCCCCATCCCTGCCATTTTCAGGAAGTTCTCAATGATCTTCAATCCATCACCTGTAAGCACAGACTCAGGATGGAACTGTATCCCTTCCACCGGATATTCCCGGTGCCTTATCCCCATTATAATGTGATCCCGGGTCCTGGCAGTGACCTCCAGTTCATCGGGCAGGCTGGTCCCATCCACCACAAGTGAATGATACCTGCCCCCGATTATAACAGGGGGGAGCCCCTCATATATCCCGCTTTTACAGTGTATGACCTCTGATGTCTTGCCGTGTACCGGGCCGGATGGTGAATGGATGACCTTTGCCCCGTAGGCCACAGCAATGGCCTGGTGACCCAGGCATACGCCCAGTATGGGTATTTCAGGCCCGAATGTTTTAATTATATCAATACAGGTGCCAATATCAGCCGGATTATGCGGATTTCCCGGGCCTGGCGAGATCACTATAGCATCCGGCCCGATCATCGCAACCTCGTCCGGGCTGATGGTATTTGGTACTACAACGGTATCGGGCTCGAACATTGACACATAATCCACCAGGTTCCACACAAAGGAATCCTTATTATTCACGAACAGGACCTTCATGCTCCGCCCCCGATAGCTTTCATCATGGCAGCCATCTTCCGCTCGGTCTCATTGTACTCATATGCAGGGTCCGAATCAGCCACAATACCGGCCCCGGCCTGGATGTATGCCTTCCCGTCCTTCATGATGACAGTACGTATCACAATAGCAAAGTCCGCATTCCCGTCCAGGGAATAATAACCCACACCGCCACCGTAGATGCCTCTGGCTGTGGGTTCCATGTCATCGATCATCTCCATGGCCCGTATCTTGGGTGCCCCCGACAGCGTGCCGGCCGGGAATACGGCCCTTGCCGCATCGAACTGGTCGCAGTCATCACGCAGCATTCCGGTTACTGTGCTCTCGATATGCTGTAAGTGGGAGTACTTCAGTACGCTCATGAAATCTTCAACTTTCACAGTCCCGGGTCCGCTTACCATTCTCACATCATTACGCCCCAGGTCCACCAGCATCACATGCTCTGCCCGCTCCTTCTCGTCGCCCAGCATCTCCTGGGCCAGCCGCTCGTCCTCTTCGGGCGTGGAGCCCCTGGGGCAGGTTCCTGCAATGGGATTGGTTATTAACTTCCTGTTGTGTACGGTCATCAGGGTCTCGGGACTGGCACCTATAATTCCAGTACCATCGAACTCGAACAGGTACATATAAGGACTTGGGTTCACCTCACGCAGCCGCCGGTAAAGTTCCACAGGTGTCTGTTCCAGTTCGATCTCATAGCGGCGCGACAGCACCACCTGGAAGATATCACCATCAATGATATGCTGCCTTGCCTTTTTCACAGAATCTTCATATTGTGACCTTGTCATATTACATGCAGGACTATCAATTGGACATGCATCATTTATTGAGAATTCAACTTTCCCTGCCTCATGTATCAAAGCCAGCATGCCAGCGGCATCTTCAACAGCCCGGCTGTAGATGGATGCGGCATCATCATCTTCCCCGATGAACGGAGTTAACACCACATGTACAGTATCGGTCAGGTGGTCAAAAACAGCGGTTTTGCTTACCAGTGCGAACTGGGCATCAGGGAAATCCGATGTATGGGCCTGCGGCCTGTCCAGCCAGCAGTCGTACACCAGGTCATAAGCATTGAACCCGATGGCACCGCCCATGAATGTCTGTCGGTCAAAAGATGTACTGTTCAGGAATACTGCACCACTTGCCGGAAATGCCGAGCGTACTGCATCCAGTGTATCATATCCCGGCTTGATCTCACCCTTTAGCCCCCCGCTACTATCGTTGATATAACATACCTGTGCAAGGTTCCCTTCCACATGCCGTATCATAGGGGTCTGTGCCGGATATTCCAGTGTGACTCTACTGTCCTTTACCGTAACCACGGCATCAGGGTCAGAACCCACAAAGGAGAAACGGGCATGACGCTGTTCCTTTTCCATAGATTCCAGGAGGTATGAATACCTGCATGTTCCACTGTTTTGTTCCTTCATGGCACGGTACAACTTAAATGGGGTACAGGGTGCAGGAATATTTGCACTTAACTGGATGATGGCGGGTCTTTCCCCTGCTGCCAGTTCACAGAATTGTGTCTCGGTCAGGTCAAGCTGCACGCTGTTCGTTGCGTCCGCTGGATTTGTTGCATTCGTTGCATTCGTTGCGTTCATTGAACCGACCTCGCATTATTGATGAACATCATTACTTTATCCTCATCCTTTACACCCCCGGTCTCAACTCCCGAAGCAGTATCCACACCATAGGGCCGTACGGTCCTGACGGCATCTGCCACATTACCGGGATTGAGACCTCCGGCCAGTATGACAGGCAGGGACGAGTGCAGGGTAATTTCGGCACTCCTGGCCCAGTCATGAACGGTCCCTGTACCCCCGGTCTTACCGTCTATTTTAGTATCAAGCAGAATTGCATCAGCAATATCATTCAGTCCGTATATTTCATCCACAACACTACCCACATCAGTTCCACTATCGATATGTATGGTCTTGATGAGCTTCACACCAGCATTCTCCTTGAAAGTCCTGAGGTCTTCCTGTGACATAGGACTGTGCACCTGCACTGCATCAGGCTGGACGAAACTGGCCAGTTCAAGGGCATTGTCAAGGCTATCCGGCATGCAGACCATCACAGTACACACAAACGGAGGTGTGGTGGCTACCAGTTCCCTGGCTGTTTCCCTGTCTATCTTTCGCGGTGTGCTGACCGGTACCTCGGTGATAAAACCTACCGCATCAGCACCGTACTTCACAGCCGTCATTACAGAATCCAGGTCTTTCATCCCGCATATCTTGACCCTGGGAAATGGCAGGGCATGGGATTGTCGTATATGGTCATTTTCCGGTTTATGCATAAAATTCACGAGACTCCTTCGATCGATTATATCCTATGCGATTATCCTATGAGATATATTTTCCAAGCTGTCCTGTGTCGCCTGCTGTTTCCACGAAACTTTTCAGCTTTTCCAGGGCTGCGCCGCTGTCAATGGTCGGCTGTGCCAGTTCCACACCGTCTTTCAGGTCAGATGCCTTACCACCCACGACCAGCGCTGCGGCAGAGTTCATGACCACGATATCCCTTTTTGGCCCTTTCTGCCCCTGTAATATCTTTACAATATCAGCAGCGTTCTCCTGGGGGGTACCGCCCCTGATATCTGCTATTGTTGCCCTGTCGAACCCCAGTTCTTCAGGGGACAGTGAATAAGTCTGGATCTCCCCGTTGTTAAGTTCTGCCACAGTAGTGGTGTCGATATTGGATATCTCGTCAAGACCGCTTCCATGTACCACAAAGGCCCGCCTGGTTCCCAGGATCTTCAGGACATTTGCCATGGTCTCGCATAAAGATTCATCAAATACGCCGATGACTTGGGATCTGGCATTGGCAGGGTTTGTCAATGGGCCAAGGATGTTGAACACTGTCCTGATTCCCAGTTCCTTCCTGGGTCCGCCCACGCGTTTCATGGATGGATGGAACACAGGGGCCAGCATGAATCCGATGCCTACTGTTTCTATGGATTCTTCAACCTTTTTGGGCGGCAGGTCTATGTTCACGCCCAGTTCTTTTAATACATCCGCACTTCCTGATTTTGATGTGATGGAATAGTTGCCGTGCTTTGCCACAGGCACTCCGGCAGCCGCGGTAATGATGGCGGAGGCTGTACTGATATTGATGGTATGGGATGAATCGCCGCCTGTGCCGCAGGTATCAACCAGAGTGCCGCTGACCTTGGGGTTGATGGTGTTTGCGGCTTCCTTCATACCCATGGCCATGCCTGCGATCTCTTCTGCTGTTTCGCCTTTCATTTTGAGGGCTGTGAGGAATGCTCCTATCTGGGCATCAGTGGCATCAGTGAATATGCTGTTGATGGCTGATCTTGATTCTTCTGATGTAAGGTTTTCTCCTGCTGTGATTTTCCGGATAAATTCGATCATTAATATCACCTGTGTTTAATGTACAATAATATACATTGTTGTTTAAATACGTACAATATATATAAGCTTTATTACATCAAAACAATTATTCGATCTGCTTTATTTTGATCTTAATCAATACACGCCGGAGCTCTGCTGCGGTTGGGTGTGCCGTCGCAACGTTTGACTTTAACAGGTTATTCTCAAGTAAGCTCTAAGTAGTTTAGCGAGTGTCTAAGTTCAACCCGCTATTCCAAATCTGTATTCATATATGGGGAAAGATTTAATAACATCTGTCCCCCTATACAAAGTATGGATAAAGAAACAATCAAGAAACTCATCATTTTAGCTCAAGAACGTGATGTGAAGTTTGCCCAAAGAGATACACAAATTTACTTTTCAGGTAAGATCAACACAATTATTGGTTCGCGAAGAGCCGGTAAAACATATTTTATGTACCAGGTCATAAACCATCTCAGGAGTGAAAATAAAGACAAGATCATTTACATAAATTTCGAAGATGAAAGGCTTTTTCCTATAAAAAAAGAAGAACTTGACCTGATACTGGATGCTTATTACGAGCTTTATCCTGAGAATAAAGATGAGAAACTGTACATCTTTTTCGATGAGATACAGGAGGTTCCTTTTTGGGAGACCTTCCTCAGAAGGCTCTATGATCAGGAGAATGTAGAAATATGTGTCACAGGTTCAAGTTCAAAACTATTAAGCAAGGAGATAGCAACCGGACTGCGTGGAAGAACACTGACGTACCGTATTTTCCCATATTCATTCAAGGAATTCCTGAACGTTAAGGGTGTAATTTTACAGAGGAACTTCGAGTATACACCACTCCGCTACAAAATTAAAAATTTGCTTTTGGAGTATATCGAATTCGGCGGATTCCCGGAAATCGTAGATAAGGACCAAACTCTCAAGACCAAGATCCTTCAGGAGTATTTTGATCTCATATTCTACAAAGACCTGGTAGATAGATACCAGATCCGGAGCTTTGCCACTGTAAAAGAGATGCTTCTATATCTTGTAAATAATTTTTCTTCTTATTTTTCAACAAACAAGTATTATAATATCCTGAAATCACAGGGTAAAAAGATCAGTAAAAATACGTTATTCACATATTTAGCCTGCGCCGAGGACATAAACTTTGTATTTATGGTTCCAAAATATGGTAAACTGAAAGAGCAGTTCGCAAATCCAAAAAAGGTCTATGTGCTTGATACAGGTTTGATAAATGCGATCTCGTTCAAGTTCTCTCAAAATATCGGTAGATTATATGAGAATGTTGTTCTGGTCGAACTTAAAAGACGGGATAAAGATGTATATTACTGGAAAAACAAGTATGAATGCGATTTTTTGACAAGACAAGGCGAAGAGGTCAAGGAAGCCATACAGGTTTGCTATGAACTAACAGATGAAAATAAAGACCGGGAGATCAATGGTTTGACTGAAGCTATGGATGAGTTCAAACTAAACGATGGGTTGATAATAACAGGTGATCTTGAAGGGGAAGAGATCAAGGGTGGTAAGAAAATAGTGTATAAGCCGTTATGGAAATGGTTGCTGGAGTGATGTGGTCGGGCAGGCTTCAGAACGAAACATATGATGACAACGATTGCTCTTAAACGGCGACCCGGCCAAATATCAAGGCACCCAGGGAGACAAATATCAACATCCCAACACAGGAACACATCCAGGATAACAGACCTGCACCCCCTCAGAAAACCTGCATAGAAAAAAAAGCAGCCGTACAGATACGAACCCAAATATCTCCAGCCAATCCTATTTCGCCCTGTACCGCACCGCCGACTCCTTCAACGCCTCGATACCAGGCAGTTTCTCGCCAGCTAAAAAGTCGATACAGGCACCCCCGCCCGTACTAATATGATCTATCCTGGATTCCACACCAAGTTGTTCCACTACTGCCGCACTATGCCCGCCGCCAATAACACTGAACCCGGATTTCGTAGCCGCCTCGATGAGTTCAACTGTCCCAAGAGTGAAAGCCTCCCTTTCGAACACACCAGCCGGGCCGTTCATAATAACAGTCCCCGCATTCCTGATCTCTTTTGAGAATTTCACAATAGTCTCCAGCCCGATATCCAGGATAGGCAGGTCAGGATGATGGTTCTTATTCAGCACATCGATCGACTCTTCCACCCTCTCCCCTTTCTCATCCAGTGCAACATCAACAGGAAGACCGATCTTATCATTGTACTTTTCCAGCAGCTTCCTGCCAAACTCTATCTGGTCGCCATATCCCTGTGACTGAATGAATTCCATATTAGGTTTGCCAATATCAACACCCTTAGCTGCCAGGAGGATATTTGCCACTACACCTGTGAGCAGTACCCTGTCAGCCGTTCCATTTTCCAGCACATATTCAGTGACCTTCAGTGAATCGTCCACCTTCGCTCCACCCAGCACATAAACACATTTGCCACTACCGATATCACAACTGCGGCTTAACGATGTTATCTCCTTTTCCATCAACCTGCCCGCTATACCGGGAAGCACATTAGTAAATCCCATTATGGACAGGTGTGAGCGGTGAGAGACCGCAAAAGCATCATTAATGTAAAAATCCGCCAGAGGATACAGGCGCTGCACCATATGGGACCGGGCATGTTCCTCAGTAGTACGTTTCAGGCTTTCCTCTGAAAAGAACCTGACATTCTCTAGCATCAGGATATCACCACACTCAAGTTTCCTGATCTTGGTGACAGCATTGGAACCGAAAATATCATCCACATAGGTAATATCCTTGCCAAGCAGGTCTGACAGGCACCGGGCATGGGGCTCCATCATAGTAAAATCGCTTTTACCAGGCCGGCTCTGGTGGCTCATGAGCACCAATTTCGAATCATCCAGTTCTTTAAGTGTAGGCAGCGAACTTTTGAACCTTTTATCATCCAGGATATCATTTCCAGGGCTCATGGGTGAATTCAGGTCCAGCCTGCAGAGAATTGTTTTTCCTGAAAGATCAAAATCATCAATAGTAAGGTAATCCTTTTCTGGCAAATACTATACCTCGATTGTTGATACTATATATCGGATTATAAATTATAAAGGATAGTAATTTAAACTATCGATGCCAGGGACAAAAGTTGTATATTGAATATGTACAATCCACCCACAATTCAAGAAAATGAAAATTTCAGACAGGATAAACAGGATTGACAGGATACGATCCAATCCTGTATATCCAGTAAATCCTGTCAAAAGATTTGATTGAAACTATGAAAATTCCCTGTATCGATATCGAAATGCGTTTGTAATTTCCTATACGTTGAAAAAATGCAATATAATAGGATGTTGAACGGGATTAAGGGGGGTTGGGGGTGGGGGTAAAATGAAAATTGCCTTACCCGCTCAACAATTAATTATATGTTAGATATAGTATAAAAATGTTGTGATTAATATACTTCGACAAACTCGAACGGCATATGGTTTACTATTAAAACCTTTATATGCCACCACCACATATAAACCCTGGAAAAACAGGAGTCTCCAGAACCATGAACATAAACCGTGAGCAGGTATTGATAGAAGCCCTTCCGTATATCAGGGAATTCCACGACTCCATCATGATAATAAAAGTAGGTGGACACGCCATGGTTGACCCTGCCATCATGGCAGATATAGTCCAGGACATAGTACTCCTGCGTTATGTAGGCATCCATCCTGTGCTCGTACACGGGGGCGGTCCCGAGATTACCCAAAAGATGGAAAAGATGGGGAAAAAAAGCGAGTTCGTAGCAGGGCTGCGCATCACAGACGATGAGACACTGGAGATCGCACGCATGGTATTAGTTGGCAACATCAACACCAAGATCGTATCCCTGATAGGCACCTATGGCGGAAAAGGGCTGGGACTCTCAGGTAAGGACGGCCAGCTTATCATGGCAAAGAAAAAAGGCATCCAGCGCGTCACCTTTGAAGGCAGGGAGCACGAGGTTGACCTGGGCTGGGTGGGAGATGTAGAGGTCATCAATCCCGAGATACTCATGATAGCAGCCGGAAAAGGCTACATACCGGTTGTGGCACCCATAGCAGTGGATGATAAGGGCAACAGTTTGAATATCAATGCCGATACTGTTGCCGGAGACATTGCCGCAGCCTTGAAGGCTAAAAAACTCTTACTCATGACCGACGTACCCGGGGTATTGAGTAACCCAAATGATGCCGCCAGTCGTATATCCCGCATCCGGCTGGACCAGGTTGAGGATATGATCAAGGACGGTACCATTGCCGGTGGTATGATACCCAAGATACGCTCGGCAGCAGTTGCGGTAGAACAGGGTGTTGAAAAAGTCCATATCATCGACGGCAGCAAGTCCCACAGTATCCTGCTGGAACTGTTCACCGATTCTGGCATCGGGACCATGATATATAGTTAGTATTGATGCATTTTCCAGGATACCGGCACTTCCGAATGTACTCAAAGTAAATCCAACAGGAGGGAGGATTTTCTTGGATTATTCAGTACTTTTGAATAAAATCGAATAAATATGTTTCACCTCCGTCTGGAAGAAATATAGCAGTTTAGTAGATGAAGCAATTTCAATAAATCAGGGATGTTAAGAGGGATTATAGGTAAATCTTTCATTCGGAACTAAGCTAAGCATGATAGGAAGTCTGAATATAGTTAAACATATAAAGTATCCGGCATCTATAAAGTCAAACCCTAACGTCAGGAGCATTAATTCTTGAGTAAGAAAAAACCAGCTAAGAAAGGATTCTGGGAAAAGGCAAAAGAATCAGCAGCCCAGCAACAGGCAGTGTCCAAGCATAACAAAGCCGCAAAAACAAAGCCGTTGGATAAGGCATCCGAGTCCAAATCATCCGAGCCCGAACCAGCCGCACCAGTTGAAAAAACACCAGAGGAAAAGAAGAAGGCTTACAAGGATGGCATCATCAAGACCATTGTCCCTGCCTTTATAGGAACGGCAGCAGGATTTTTCTGTTTCTTCCAGTTGGGGCAAGGTACTGAACTGCCCTGGCTTTCCGTTATGCTTTTCGTGATTATTTTCTCTTACTACGCCCAGCGATTGGGATACCCTGTAATTGGCATCGATGTAAAGGAATTCGGGACTAAAGACTGGTTCTATGTGGAGTTCATTACCATCGACTTCTGGCTGGTAGTCTGGACCCTGCTGTTAAACCCCACTTTGGTGAATATGCTGTGAGGATCGCCATAGTTAACAAGGACAGGTGCCAGTTCAAGAAATGCAACCTGGAGTGTATCAAGTTCTGTCCCAGGGTACGTACCGGGGACGAGACCATTGTGCAGGGAGAGGACGGAAGAGCCGTCATTTCCGAAGAACTCTGTGTGGGCTGTGGTATTTGTGTGAAGAAGTGCCCCTTTGGTGCCATAATGATCATCGGGTTGCCTGAAGAACTTGAGGACCCGGTGCACAGGTACGGCCAGAACGGGTTCGCCCTGTACGGGCTGCCTACCCCGGTAGAGGGTAAGGTTACCGGTATACTGGGCCCAAATGGGGTGGGCAAATCCACTGCAGTAAATATCCTGAGCGGGAACATGGTACCCAACCTGGGCGGCACCAGTACTACCTGGGAAGAAGTACTGGAGATATACTCCGGCACCGGCATGTACGAATACATGAAAGCCCTTGTAGAAGGCACTGTCAAGGTTTCCCAGAAACCCCAGTATGTGGATAATATCCCGAAGGTGGCAAAAGGAAAGGTTTCGAAGTTGCTGGAGGGGACTGATGAGAAGGGGATACTGGATGATATTGTACAAAAGCTGGAGATAAACCATATCCTGGACAGGAACATCAGTGACCTGTCAGGTGGCGAACTCCAGCGAGTGGCACTGGCTGCCTGTGTAAGCCGTGATGCTGATTTCTATTTTATTGATGAGGTCAGCCCGTACCTTGATATTTACCAGCGCATCAATGCTGCCAGGATCATACAGGAACTGGCTGACACGAGCGCAGTGATGGTTGTAGAGCATGATCTGGCACTGCTTGACCTGCTTGCCGATACTGTCCATATCGTTTATGGTGTGCCTGGAGGGTATGGGGTCGTTACCCATCCCAAGAGTGTAAGGGTGGGCATCAACGAGTACCTGAAAGGGTTTTTGCCGGAAGAGAACATTCGGCTCAGGACCGAGGCTATCGAGTTCGAAGAGCATCCCCCAAGGGAGCAGAAGGATATTCCCACTCTGCTGGAATTCCAGCAGTTCACAAAGAAATACGGTGAAGATGGGTTTGAACTGGTGGTCGGCAGTGATACCCTGGGCAGTGAGATCAAACAGGGAGAGGTCATCGGTATCGTGGGACCTAACGGTATAGGCAAGTCCACATTCGTTAACATGCTGGCAGGTGGGGAAACACCCACAACCGGCAGTCTTGAGACCGACCTTACTATCGCATACAAGCCCCAGTACCTGGAAGGGGATTACCCCTTAAGGGTGCGCGATTTCCTGCGCAGTATCAATTCCAGGTTCGGCAGTAGTTACTACCAGACAGAAATTATCAGGCCGATGCAGATGGAAGAGTTGATGGACAGGATGCTGCCCGAACTCTCTGGCGGTGAGCTGCAGCGTGTGGCAATAGTGGCATGCCTGGGCAAGACCGCAGACATGTATATCTTTGATGAGCCAAGTGCGCACCTGGATGTGGAACAAAGGGCAAGGGCCACAAAAGTGATACGCAGGTTTGCAGAGAATAATAACGTGACTGCCATGGTGGTTGATCATGATATCTATGTGATCGACATGATATCCGAACGTCTTATTGTGTTCAATGGCGAACCGGCGGTACATGGAGAAGTACACGGGCCATTTGCAATGCGCCAGGGCATGAATATGTTTTTGGAAAACCTCGATATCACCTTCAGGCGCGATGAGGAAACCCGCAGGCCAAGGGTGAACAAACACAGGTCCAAACTTGACAGGGAGCAAAAATCAAAGGGTGAATACTATTATTCACAGAGTTAGGGTAAA
>JAUVLO010000102.1 GCA_030600695.1 Methanosarcinales archaeon
AGAGCACTTGTATCTCCAACTACTATTGTTTCATAGATTTCTTTTTGAGTCTTTTTTGGCACGCTCAATACTCTCCTTTAGGGTTTCACTGCCAACTTTTATTTGTTGTGCAGTATCGAAACTAACAATACGAGCGAAATCATCAAAACAGAGTTTTCCTTCAAGGAATTGTTTTGTTACCATCTCTTTTATTTGGCGTATTTCTATTTCGTGTTTTACATATACAACAAGTGCATCACGTACAACATCTGATCTTCTTTTGAATTCGGATTTAGCAATTTGATCTAGCTCATTTAGGAGTCTGGAATCAACTCTCATGCTTATTTGTTCAAGAGACATATTATCACCCAATGAAATACATTGACTTACATGTTTATATTCTTTTTTGCTCTGGAAATAGCATTTTCATGCTCATGGGTGTCCCGGTGGGTCATGAACGCTTATTCTATTTTAGGCCCTGCCAGACAGCAATCAGTTTTTCAGCACCCCATTCCACAAAATATATATTTCAACAGCAATGGTGCAGTCCCTGCCGCACCCATTGATACCCTGGGCCGCCGCCTGCATATATTCTCTCCCATCCTACCCCTTCACATATATAGTCGAACTCCCGACCCCTGTCCTTTTCACATCTATCCTCACAGGTATACGCCGGGTAAGCTGCTCAATATGACTGATCACACCAATGGTCCTGCCAGATAACCGCAGGCTTTCCAATGCGTTTAAAGCGGCATCCAGGGTCTCGCTGTCCAGTGTGCCAAAGCCCTCGTCCAAAAACAATGATTCAAGCCTTGAGCGCCCGCTGCTCAGTTCTGACAGTGCCAGGGCCAGCGACAGGCTGACCAGGAATGACTCGCCGCCGGACAGGGTCTCGACCGGGCGTTCCTCGCCTGCGTTCCAGAGGTCTATTACCACCATATCCTTCAGGTCAACAGCCCGAAGTGCGTATCTGGAGGTTATATCAGATAACTGGCGGTTTGCGATTGTAATGAGCAGGTCGAACATGGTCTGCAAGGCAAAGTCCCTCAGGCTGTTTGCAGGTATTACCCCTGCAAGTTTCTGCCATCGTTCCATTTCAGCCCTGGCCCCTTTCAGCTTATTCTCCTGTTCCTGTCTCTTTGTGAAGTTCTCGTTAAGTGTTTTTATCTTACCAGCAAGTCCACCTTTAAGGGTGTTCTTCTCTTCAATCGATGTAAGAAGCTCTCGCTCCCTGTCAAGGATATGCCCGAGGTCATCCGGGTTGAAAAGGGTTTGTGCAAAAACAGCTTCATGTGTTCTTATATTGTCTTCAATAGTATGCCAGTCTTTGTCATACTGCTGCAGCGCCTGTCTTTTCTCATCCAGCCAGCCTGGGTCCCTTAATGATGCCTTATGTTCCTCTACAGATTCAAAACCTGCATTTTCAAGAGCCTGCAGGTATACGGACCAGGTGGCCGACAGTTTCTCATGCGTCCTGTCCAGGTCATTTTTCAGTCCCTCCAGCCGGGCTGTAATTGCTGCCAGTTGCGTTTCAGCCTGCCCGGAATCTTGCAACATGGTATTCCTGTTATTCTCTTTTTTAATTAATTGTGCTTCAAGTGCCGACCTTGCTGCCTCTACCCCTTTACCACCGGTTATTTCCATGACCTGTTCGAGTAATCTGCTACCCTCATTCCTGTATCCGGCAGCGGTTTCAAGCAGACTGTTGTAGCGTGCCGTATCCTCATCAAGGCGTCTGCTGTTCTCCTGCACAAAGGTTCCCAGTTCTACAAGTGTACTGTTGTTCTGGTCCAGACGCCTGATGGACTCCCTGGTTTTTGATATATGCTGCTTGAATTTCTCAAAGGCCAACTGAGGCGGTTCACCTGCAAATTCAGCAGGAATTATTGAGTAGAACTGCTTATTGTTATCTGCAATGTCATCTTCCATTTCCTTTATTCCGGCAGAGATATCCTGTATCTTTTGACCGATGCCTTCTATCAGGTTGTTCAATGCACCAATACGACTGTTGCTGGCCTCGATCTGCTGCTCTGCCAGTTTCAGTTCAGCTTTTGTAGAATCTATTTGTTTTAACAGGGATTCTATTTTATCTATCTGCTTGTCGCATGCATTAACCTTCTTTTTTGCCAGTCTTGAGAATTCCCTGAAAGCAGAATCAAGGCCGTGCTTTGCGGCTTCCAGTCCTGCTTCGGCATTTTGCACATTCTCCCTCGCCATATCAATGGAACCTTCCCTGTCCGGTTCGTGTTTACCGGCTTCGGGATGCTCAGTTGAACCGCATACTGGGCACGGTTCCCCTGCTATGAGATGTTCCCTGCGCAGGATAAGTGCCTGATTGGCGGCAGCTACGGCCTTTTCCTCGGCCTGACAGCGTTTGACCTTTTCCTCAGCGGTCATTACCTGCTGGTTCAATAGTTCTGTCCTGTGTTTGAATTCATGCAGGTTCTCATTGAATTCCTGCACCGAGGCTGTCAATATAGTATCATCAAATATCCTGCTTAATTGTCCATAGGATTCAAGGAACCTGCTGCCTGCGTCCCTTACCTCACCCCATGCCGAGCCTAAGGTGCGCCAGTAGGAGCCATCACCCTCTTCCGTCAGCGGTTGCAGTGCCTGCCTGGCAGCTTCCAGGCGGGATATAATGTCATTTTTTCCGGTTTCAATGACTTTCCCTTCATCCACGATCCCTTCCATCTCTTTAGTCTTTGCCAGGTGTTCGTCCTTTTCCCTGTCCAAAGCTTTTTGTTTCTCACCTGATGTCCGTTCCTTCACGTCAAGAGAGGCAGCAGTTTGTGATGCCCGTGCCAGCAGGTCATCGGCATTTCCAGGCAGAGGGTTGTGTTCAAGGAACTCCCTGTCACCCTTACGCTGCCCTTCCAGGGCCGTGATCTCTTTGTTCTTCTGCTGTATCTGGCTGTTAAGTCCGTCCAGTTTTACCTTAAGGTCATCCGCTTCCGTCTGTTTTTTATCTGCTTCCCCTATTTGCTCCCTGCCGCGGGTTTCCAGGACAGCGGCATCATTATAAGCATTTTCTTTCTGTTCAGCGTCTTTTCTGGCAGTTTCAAATTCCAGGCTGGCCGCATCATATTTCGCTTTCGCTTCATCGAATCGTTTTTGTCCTGTTTCTTGTTCCTGTATACTCTCTTCAAGTGCAGTCTCCAGCTTTTCTACCCGTTCCTTTTCAGTATGATACGATTCCATTTCTGAGCGGATGTCTGATGCCTTCTGTGCTCGCTCGATCTCAAGCTTGAGGCTCTCCATATCGTCCTTCATTGACAGCAGTTCCTGCTGTCTTTTTCTGGCCTCATCCAGTTTTTTATGGGCATCCACCCGCCGCTGCTCTTTTTCTTTCTCTGTTTCCAGGGCGGTCCTGGATACATTAAGCTGCGTCAATTCGGTTTCAAATCCGGCCAGTTCTTTTTCTGCGGTACCGATCTCTTCAGCAGATGCCTCCGGCATTTTCTCAAGGCCGGCCCCGGTAATATCGTATTCGCCTGTCACCTTCCTGACCTGCTGGTTCAGGTTCTCCTTCAGCACCTCAAACTGCCCCATGCCTGTGGTGGCCTCAAGTATCTGCCTCCTCTCATCGGCACTGGCCTTTAAGAATGCTGCAAAATCGCCTTGTGCCAGCAGGATGGAGCGCCTGAAAGCATTAAAATCCATGCCCAGTATACTGGTAACGGCATCCTCGACAGACATATCTGCCATGTCACTGCCGCCTTTTCCCTTCCGCCTGCTGGTGATAAGTTCCTCTGTATCTGCACGAAGCAATTTTACTTTGGGTGTGATATCACCTTTTTTGCTCCGCCTGACCTGCCACTCTGCCAGGTACTGCGTACCGTTGGCCTGGAATACCACCTCGGAAAAACCTTCGCCTGTTCCCTGGCTTAATAGATTGACCGGATTGCTGCTGCCTGTTCCATCCAGCCTGGGTGTCCGGTTATACAGGGCCACGGATATGGCATCCAGCAGCGTGGTCTTTCCAGAACCGGTTGGGCCTGTTATGGCGAACAGGGAAGCATCAGATAAGGGTTCTGTGGTAAAGTCCAGGTGGATGTCGTTCTTGAAACTGTTGATATTCTTCAGGCGCAGGGAGAGTAGTTTCAAGGCTCCATCTCCTGCTCCCTACCGATATCCAGCAGTTCGTTAAAAGTGGTAAGCAATTCGTCCAGTTCGGTATCAGACCCGCTCTCGCCGAATTTGTATCTGTAGAAGTCCTGGAAAATTTCCACAGGTGTCCTGGTCTTAATATCCTCTGTAGATAAAATCTCACCACCTGCCTTGGGCAGTACTGACTCTACCACAAGCACTTTGCCGCCCATTTGGGCAAATGCCTTGCGCACAGTATCCCCCACGCCAACGGCTGGGCCGTCCAGGAGTACTTTCGCCTCAATGTACTTGTCCTTCCAGTCCCCGAAATTGGCCAGCGCTATCAGCTCGTCAGGAGTCCCCTTTAGTCTTACCAGTTCCCTGAATACGGGCACAGTGACCTTTTCGATATTACACGCAACGTCAGTGCCGAGGTCGACCAGTAACACTTTCTTGCCGTATTCTGCTTCCTTGAAACTCAGCGGCAGGGGCGAACCCGGATACATTACCGGACAGCCGTCCCCCTTGATCTCCTGGAGACTGTGCAGGTGTCCCAGTGCAATATAATCCACATCACCGGGAAGGTCTTCGGTCCTGACCGGCTGTATGCCCCCTATCTGCACCAGCCGCTCCGAGTCTCCGAACGTGCCGCCCTGGATGAAGTAGTGTCCCATAAAGACTTTAATATCAGCATCCATTGCCGACAAGCATTCACTATATATCCTTTTCATAGCCTCCCGGTATCTCAGCGAGCGTTCTATTTCTGCTTCCAGCGGGATGTGGGGCAGGATATCGCCCTCGTTCAGGTAGGGCACGGCGGCAATGGCAGCGGTTTGGCCATTTACGTCCAGGTGCACCACGCAATCCTTTGCAGAATCGCGGATGCCGCCCACCACATGCATGCGGGCCATCTTCAGGAATTGCCCTGGTGCTGCCAGCCTTACAGCCGAGTCGTGGTTGCCTGCGATTATGACTGCATGGGTGCGGGTCTTTTCGTACAGGTTAAACAGGAACCGGTAGTACAGGTCAGTGGCCCGGGCAGGGGGCATTGATGAATCAAAGACATCCCCTGAGACCAGGAGGACGTCCACGTCCCTGTCAATTATGGTTTCCAGCAGCCAGTCCAGGAACTGGCTGTGCTCATCCAGTCTGTCCTGTTCGTAGATCTTTTTGCCTATATGCCAATCAGATGTGTGAAGTATACGCATGGAACCAATGGAGTATGGGCGGGATTAATTAAAAATCTGGTGATTGACTCCTGACCACAGGTAAGTTACAGGTCAGTAAAATAAAAAAAACAGTAGGGGTCCAGACCCCTAAAATATTATGCTACAACTTCGATGGTTAGTGAATCTACCGGACAGCTCTTGGTGCATATGCCACATGCCTTGCACAGGTCATAGTTTATAACAGCCCGCCCTTTGTCCACAGCAATTGCCCTGGGCTCAGAATCCACATCAAAGTTTATGTCCTTCTCCTGTTTAATGTTGGTAGGACATACTGTTACACAAATTCCGCAGCCAATGCAATCCTCTTCTGCAAGTACAAGTCGTTTATCTTCTTTTGCCATTTGATATCCCTCAATGATAAATGATTACTTTTCTTTATTGTTTGCTATAATAAGAATGTTTCGAAATATATTCGGTGATTTCAGCCTTCCTGACTACAGACTTAGCCTTCCTGCCAGTCATCTTGCCAGTAAATTAATTAAAAAAAAGCTTGTTAGTGCGGGGTAGATGATTTCATTTGTGCGGGGTTTGTTTATAGAGGGATTAGGAGAGGGGATAAATGGAGTGCACCCTAAATAACTGACATTTAGTTTACTTAACTGAAGGTTATCAGGAGCGGTTAACTCAACTTCGTGCCATGTTCCGAAAAAAAACAATTCTTCAGATAAGCAAGGAAACAGCTCTGAAAAGCAGTTCAGGAAGGTGGAGTACATGAAAGTCCCTACCATGATCGAGACAAAGGTGACCAGTTCCCTGAAAGGTTCAGTCCTTGATCTGATCCAGAAAGATTACCAGTTTATTATACTACTCAATGAAGTATAAGCATTTTGTAAAATTCGAGAACTAATGGATTCTCTTTATCCCATTCACTTTATCAAAATCGCTGTCAAAAGATACAATCCTGTCAATTCCAAACTGATTCATTATTTCAACAGACGTTGCATCAGCAAGCGATATCGTACCGTCATACATTAAGAATGTCT
>JAUVLO010000059.1 GCA_030600695.1 Methanosarcinales archaeon
GAACTTTTTTCAAGTGCTGGCAAAACAATATCTTCAGTCACTCCGGGATATACCGTAGATTCCAGCACAACCACAGCCCCCTTTTTAAGATTCAATCCCACTGTTTCCACTGATGATTTCACACAAAACAGGTCCGGTTCCTTTGATTCAGTGACGGGTGTGGGTACTGCAATGAGGATGAAATCAGCTTTTTTGATCTCAGCCGGATCTGAAGTAAATATCAGGTTGTTGTTGTTATTCTTGTGGTTCAGCTCCTCAACTTTCATCTCATTCAGATCATAGCCGATAACCTTCAAATGTTTTGAGAAAGCCTCTGCCAGCGGCAGGCCCACATAACCAACACCCACCACGCATATAATCGCAGATCTATCTTTCAATATTTCAGATATTTCCATTGCCAAACCACCTTATCGTTTCCCTCAATTCTTCTTTCAAATCACTTTCAGGTTCGTACCCGAACGTTCTTGCTCTTGAGATATCAGCCATGGAATGTTTAATATCACCAGGTCTTGGTTCTGCATATACAGGTTTAATGTCCTTTCCAAGTATCTCATTGATCATATCTACCAACTTGTTGATGGTGATCCGTCTGCCGCAAGCTATATTGAAAATCCCTGTCTTATCAGATTTACATACCAGTATATTGGCATCAACTACATGTTTGATATAACTAAAATCCCTGCTCTGCTCTCCATCACCATAGATAATTGGAGGTTCATTGTTCTGTATGGCATAGATGAATTTTGGAATTACAGCAGCATATTGGGAATTCGGGTCCTGTCTCGGTCCGAATACATTAAAATATCGCAATGACGCTGTCTGGAGACCATAAATTTCCTGGAATACTTTGCAGTAGAACTCGCCAGTAGCTTTTGTAACCGCATATGGCGACAACGGATTGACAGGCATGTCTTCTGATTTCGGGAGTGCCGGAGTATCACCGTATACTGATGAAGATGACGCACAGATAACTTTTTTTACACCTGAATCTTTAGCGGCTGTGAGGACTTTTAATGTACCGGTTATGTTAGCCTCGTTTGAAGATATAGGGTCCTTTACACTTCTGGGAACACTGGCTAGAGCTGCTTGATGGAACACATAATCTTGATCCTGGAATATCTCTGTTAGATTTAGATCGGTAATGCTGCCCTCGATTATATTAAGATTATCTTGCTTCAAATGATTTACATTGTCCAACTTTCCAGTTGATCTGTCGTCAATAATGGTTACTTCGTTTTGTGCAATCAAATTTTCAGCGAGGTTTGACCCTATAAAACCCAATCCACCAGTAACGATTATTTTTTTATCATTCATTTTATTACCTGTGATTAAAATCCTAATTTTTGTATTATATTTTTTATTTTATAAAATCAATTTGCTTGTATGTAGCGGGTAATAGATCATGGGCTTGTCGTAGACCGGGAGCAAGTGTTTGTTCGTGACTTTTGTGAGGGGGGAGAGGCGGGAGCCTGTGCCGCCTGCGAGGATTATGCCTTTCATATTTTATTCCTTCAGATGAACTTTTTAGGGAAATAATGAATTGGATTGCTCGGAATTGTTTTTAAATTATTCGTTTCCGGGGTCTTTTTTGTATATGATGTGTGCAGTTTATTTAAATGTTGTTTTTGGGTTGCGTTTGAGGGGAGGGGGCTCCGGGTGAGTGGGTATGTCTGCTGGACATAGGCCGGGAAACGTGGTAGGCGCAGCCGATGGCTGTAAAAATATATAATTTATGTTATTTAAACCATAGATGAACATAGATATTTCATTCAAAGTCAAACGTTGCGCCGGCACACCCAACCGCAGCAGAGCTGCGGGGTATAACGAATAAGATTATATATAGTTTGTGTCCCCCCTCCGTGCCCAAATTTTAGTCCATAATTGTTATTCTAGTTCAAGATATCCCAATGGATGCACAAGAGCACCGATTGTAGCAGTCACGGTATACCCCGTACAAATTGTAACGTGGCCTGTATACCGTTTTCAAGGATTTATTCCTCATTATATCCATACATTTTGTATACCAAGATATAAAAAAGGGGATTAAAACCCTCCCCTCACAAAAACCAAATCCCCTCAGGCAGTTCCCCAACAATCTCCCTGAACGCCGCAGGCCACCCATCAGGATCCAGCCCCTTCTGAGCATAAAAAGCACTCGCCCACCGCTCAAGCCCGATCCCACTGCACCCGGACCACAACTCCTTATTGCTCTGGCTCTTCACATTAAACCCTTTAGGATACTTATCCCCGTTCACGCTCATGTTCTGGAACTCCAGCCACTCACCATCCTCACCCCGGTACGGCATCACAGCCTCATAATCAATCGTACCCACCCGGGTCTCAGTCGCCAGCCCGGCCAGCCCCTCCTGCGCCATGAACCACGGCGTGACCCATGCCGTCCTCCACTCCAGGTCCAGTATGTCATTGAAAATATGCATATACCTCTTTTGCATATCCTCTGAATGCGCCACCACCTGCTCGGGTGTACCCATGAACACCAGTTCAATTCTGTGGAACTCATCCACCCGCTCCATGCCGTGGAGGCCGCCGCTCTCATAACGGTGCGATGTCCCGCTGCGGTCGAATACGTACAGGGGCAGCCCGTCATCAGGCATAGTCTCGCCCTGCAGGAAGGGCCAGAACGGCGGACACTGGGCATAACACAACCCGCCAATGGGTTTGTCTATCTTCTCAGCGATCATGTCAAGCGGCACCTCAAGGGTCACCTTGTAGTGGTCAGCCACTTCCTCCCAGAACTCAGGGTCACGGGTCTTGGGCGGGCATACATAGTATATCTCAGGATACACACCCTTGGCATGACCAGAGCGCTGCCACACATCCCATGTCACCAGTTTGGGGAATATCATCTCCCTGTAACCCAGGGGCTTGACGATCTCCTCCATAACAATACGCTCGAAAGCCCGAAACACAGCCACACTCTGGGGCCCGTGTATCCACTGCCCCCGGCTGGCACCCCGCTTGATCCAGCCCCGCTTCATCAGTTCCTCTGTCGGGTCCCTGTCAAATCCATGCTCCTTCTTCCCACTTTCC
Organism: Methanosarcinales archaeon; assembly: GCA_030600695.1. Classification (GTDB taxonomy): domain Archaea; phylum Halobacteriota; class Methanosarcinia; order Methanosarcinales; family Methanocomedenaceae; genus Methanocomedens_A. The sequence goes on from JAUVLO010000059.1 coordinate 3,052, forward strand.
CACAGCAGGTTCCAGTGCTCGCCCTTACCTCCGTAGGACTGGGCTTTAACCTTATCCTCAACAAGCGATATAATGCGGTCAGGCACCCGGTTCTCTATCTCAGACTGCTCCAGATCCAGTGACAGGGTGATGGCACCGTCAGCATATTCCATGCTGCTCACATAGGGTAGTTTGAATTCTTTCAGGGGCTGTTCAGAAGGTATCCTCACCACATATTCGGATATCTCCAGTCCCCGCACACCGATCCTGTGCCCTTTACCCAGCAGTTCGGCCAGAGGCTTGCGAAGCCGCAGTATGGCATCATGGGCCCGCACATGCCTGCCAGAAGTGATCTCCAGTTTGACCCCGGCCCCATCCACGTCCATTGACGTGATACCAGCACCCATACCCTCAGGTGCACCCTTTGAAAGAATAGTGCCTTCTGCATTCTTTAACATGTCCAGTATTTCTTGCCTGGCCGGTGCCGGGTCTGCGCTGGTCCTGAACTTTCCCTTGATCCTGAACTGGAGTTCCATTAATCATCATCCTCACTATTTTTTTTATTATCTTTCCCAACTGTTTTTAGCATATCAGCAGCTATCCTTGCATTCATGAGATAATCATCCACAGTTGCAATTAAACTTCCTATCTTTTCGGACTCGAAATATGTAGTCACCGACCCCTCCCCATATTCAGTTGTAATGCTTTTCAGGTTGTCAGGTTCCAGCGACCGTGTGATCATAACAGCCATATCCGGTGCATTTTCGGCCTTTATAGAGATATTCCCCTTTATCTTCATGTCAGCTGCCCTCCCACAATCCTGTCCACTGCTGCCAGAAACCCCTCTTCGGAACCGACCGGTATGCCTGCTCCTGAGGCGATATTATGTCCGCCGCCCTGTCCGCCTGCCGCCTGGGCAGCTTCCCGCATGGCAACGGCAAGGTCAAGCCCCCTGTCAACCAGTTTCCGGGTGCCCCTTGCAGATACTTTTACCAGGTTATCTACTTTGTTCAATGTGATAAAGGGTTTGTCAGGGCAGACATACCTGATCAACGTGCCTGCAATAATACCGGTACCCGAATTATCTTCAAGGGCCACGTACCTGATATTTCCCATCTCCCGTATCATGGCTTCGGCTTCCCTGATATTTTCCACAATGGTCTTCTGGTACTTTACTGCCAGGGCCACAGCTTCATCCACCACGCCTGCATCCCGCAGGCACAACGATAATCCCAGGTCTGCTCTGTCCACCTTACCGCAGCAGTTAAGTATCCATTCCAGGGTGTAAATATTAGGCACGACTTCCTTTTCCAGTACCAGCACATCGCCCACCATTGACCTGACAACTGATGGATCTGCCCTGCCTGCGATCTTCAATGCCATGGCCGAGGCTAACCTGCCCAGGTCTTCTGCCCCCATATCCTGGATTGGGCCGCTCACACCAAGTTCACTGAGAAAAGCTTCGGTGGTCGCCTTATCGCCTGTTGTGTCCAGATAGGGTTCTGTCAGTGTCAGCAATACTTCTTCCACTGGGCCGTCCGGCACCTTCAGGCCAGTCTTCACTGATATCACGCCCGCTTGCAGCCCCTCTTCCAGTATCTCGCCATTGGGGCCATCCATATTCTGTTTATCCCCTACGGCCCCGGTCAGTGCCAGACCGGCCAGGTCTGTGTTATCACCCATGCCACGAGCCACATAATAGGCCATGCCTGATGCCGAGAGCAGGCTTGAACCATCAATTCCTAACACCTGGGGATTGACATGGACACGATCGCTGTGGTCACCCACTACCTGGTGGTGGTCGATTATGATCACATCGTCCTTCACCATATCCAGAAGTTCAGGCTGGCCGCTGCCCATATCGCAAAATACCACAGCTCCGTCTTTCCCGTATACCTGTGCATTGACCATGTCAATCACTCCCCGGTCCAGGGAGCTTACAATGGAGGTGTGGAAAACGATATTTGCCCTTAGCAGGGCTGTAGACATTATTCCTGCAGCGCTCAGGCCGTCTGCGTCGTTATGGGATATTACCCTTATAAAATTATAGTTATCAAGTGCCTTTGCTGCTTTCCGGGCTAAAGAAACTAACGTTTCGGTCATCCCTGGAATAATGGTAAAAATAGATGAAATAGTTGATGGAATGAACCATCAACCGATCTACTGGCCTACTAACCTTTCAGCAGTGTCTGGACTGTATTTCCAGTCTGTCGGCATAACACCATTCCTGCTGTAGTACTTGCCCAGGCGTCGTACCTTTGCTTCTGTAAGGTTCAGTGCCCTCTTGTTGTGCTGGTCCTTGTGGTTGCTTACCATGTGTTTCCTGAGTCTCAAAGCCTTTATGATCAGGTTTGAGATATCCTCAGGCAGGCTTGGGGCCACATCATTGTCTTCCAATATCCTTGTGACCTTTTTACCTGTAGATAATTTGACATCAGGCACACCATAAGTGTCCCGCATGATTATGCCTATCTGACTGGTAGTTTTGTCCTGTTTGGTAAGTTCCACTATTTTTTTCTCTATATCTTCTGACGAAAGGGTAACCCATTGCGGGGCTTCTTTTCTCAAGGGTTTTGTGGACCTTGATACACCCTTTCTCCTGGTATGCATTTTAGCCAAATATGTTCCTCCGGTTATTATAATCCTGAATATTATTACGATTCTGTTATATTTATATTATTGTGGCAAGGCGAAGTGGACAGATTACCACACCATAAGATAAATAAGTTGCGTAAGCAACAGGTCATGGAATTTGTGGTGTCAATCCGGGGTTGGGAAATACCCGGCATTGTCCATGAGTTATTTAATAAACAGTTGAAATAATACCGCGGTTCATTAGAAAAGGTAAAATACTAAAAAGAGACTACTAAGAGCACCCCCAACATCCCACATTAAGGGGCCGTAGGGTAGCCTGGACCATCCTGCAAGGCTGGGGGTCTTGCGACCGGAGTTCGAATCTCCGCGGCCCCATTTACTCCTACTCAGGCACAGCTACTCAAGCCAGTAGCGGGTTGCACACGTATGCAGCCCTACTCTAACCAGTAGCAGGTTGCACACGTATGTAGCCCTGCGGGCTCCATACGTGGACTGGATGATGTTAGTAATATTATAGCAATAGGGCTGGACATGTATGCAGCCCCACAGGCTCCAGAATTTAATGTGAATTTTAATACAGAATTAACCTATCGCAGGCCTTTCATCTTGTTTTCTACTTCAGTACCTGTTTCTGTTAGTGAAAAAGATCCATCTTTTTCTTCTACAAGGCCCTTTTCACGGAGTTCTTCCAGTATCTTTCCTGTGGTCAGGGGAATCATCCGGGCACGTTTGGCTATCAATTCCCGATCAAGGGTACCCTGGTGGCCCAGGATTCCCAGAATCCTGTCGCGCTTATCATTGCTTGAAACAAAACCTATCAATTCATCCATGCTATCACATCAGGATATTAGTCTGCCACATGGATAAGTTTATTGTATCCAGATACTATAAGGGATGCTGGCAGGCTAGCCCGGGTAGTTAGGCGTTACCTATAACCCGAAACCGCCGATATGCGGGGGGCGAAGCCGTTGGAAGATGTTATCAATTACCTCTTCAACCCACGGACTTGACTGAGAAGCTCCGTCCTATGGGGATAACGTTGATATGGAAGCTTTCCTGAAGGCATGTTTCCATGACTTAATTGAGGGAACCGGTCCAGGCCCGGAAGGGAGCAGACTTACCTTGAACAATTATCGCTCATGGGGTAGCGGGGTGGAGGATAGACTGTGGACCATTGGAGGGTAAGTGGTGCAACGACCATTCGGCGTGTCTGCCACTCTATTTATGCTAAATACCAAAAAGAGAAAAGTCTTAAATATTGATGATACAATGTAGATGCCACTTGACGAGATAGCCAAGCCTGGTATGGCGCAGGATTGCTAATCCTGTGGTCGTTCCGACCTCGGGGGTTCGAGTCCCCCTCTCGTCGTTTGTCAAACAGTAGATTTTCAAGTATGGTTATTCATTGACCAGTCGTATGATATTGCCTTTTCCCTTTTTTATCTTGATGATCTTTCCATCTTCTTTCATCTTTGATAGAACAATACTGATCTTAGATTTAGAAAGGCCGCTCAGTTTTACGATTTCTGATTGATACATCTGTCCACCGGATCTGATAAGGATCTGTTCTATCATTTCTTCATCCTCCAGGACTTCTGTAGCCGTTGGACTGAGTATCGGATCTACATTATTCTCTGTACTGGATATCGAAGATTTCTTACGTTTGAATAATAGCACAGATGCAGCGGCAGCCAGAATAACTAATACCAATACCAGCCCCCATATTCCCGTATCGGTTTTTTCGCGTGAAAGCACCAGAGCAGGCTCACCTTTATCAAAACTGCGGGCCAGTGTACCATCCCATATCAATCTGTTCCCATCACGCTCATCAAAGTCAGGTGATACACTCTCCACTTCGTAGCCTATTGGGATATTGATAATCAGGACATTATCAGAGGAGAGGATCATCCCTTCCGAAAATACGTCTCCAATGAAAAACCTATCAGATTCAGTGCGTGAAAAATTCATCCACTCAAAACTGAAACGAACAATTCCAAATGTACCTGAAAGCGTTTTTGCCGTGTCATAAGAAATTTTGAAATTTTTCGCATCCATTGGGCGATTGGAATATTCTTCAGCTGAACTAAGAAACCAGTCTATCTTTATCCTGAACTCTTCAATGTCATTCTGGTACTGTGCTGTATCCTGCCCATTTTGTATAAATTCCTCCCATTCATCTATCTCCACCTGGCTGGCAAGAGGCAGATATTCTTCCATTGTCCATATGGCATTGCCATTTTCCTGGACATCTATGATGATAAGTGATTGAGCTGAAGCTGAGTGAATAACCAATAATAAAAATAGAAAGAACAAGACCACTCGCTTCATGATTAAACTCTGAACAGCAACTTACTTAAAATTTACTATTTCCTTGACTGAGTGGTCTTTGCTCTTTCCCTCAATATCCCGTTTCTTAATCTTGATTTATGCCAGCCATTACGCTTGCCCATGTCCTTTTCCGGTTTTGTCTCACAGATATTTACTTATTCTTCCATGATTTTGCATTAGCATTTGCTGGTTTCGAGTTATTCTTTGCTGATTTTGTGTTAATCTTTGCATCTGTCTGGGCCTGCTTCAGGGCAGCAACATATTCAGATTGGTTGATTTCACCCGCTTTAAGATTCTCACGCAGAGCTTCACGCGTCATCTGCCGCTTGGCGATCTCATCGTGTAACCGGTTCACTTTTTGGGCGAAATATTCAACACCAAGGTTGTGTTTATTCATATTACGCTTGAACATCCGGATCTTAATATCTGTGACATGGTTTTCAAGGGATTCGTCTATGATATCAAAGATACCACCATCACTGTAATTCCCTTCCTCATAAACATTCACATACCACCTGAACTCAATCTGGGAGTCAGTATTACTTCCATTGAAGACTACAGTATGGAATGTATGGTTCAGACTCTGGTTATCCCAGGTATATTGTAAGGAGTAGTTATACTTACCATAAATTGTCCCGTTTGTCACGTTTTCAGTTATATCAACTCCATCAACGGTCCAGTTAAATTCTGTCATAGGCTCTTCTGTGATTATCGAGTAAGTGATGGTCTCTTTTAAGGTGTCGTTCACATAAATATAGTCCACGACCTGGGGAGACCATGAAAGAATCATTCCATTTTGTACTATAACTGTCCAGGTGTAAGTATCACTACCATTGGAGTTTGTGGCATTTACACTGATGGTTTTGACTCCCGTAGAATCCCATGAAGTACTGAAGTTATCATAGTTATTAATTTGCACCTCACCATCCTTAGTCCAGTTCCACACATCTATGCTTTGGTTGGCAGTAACATTGAACTTGACAGTTTCACTAACGTTAACTGTTAGATCTTTAGCATTATTATTGGTCTTGTTGTTATACCATGAAGTTATTTCAGGACGTTCCTTAACAGTAATGTTCCATGTAACGGTATTGCTCGTACCATTGAAATTTGTGGCATTAACGCTTACATTTATTGTCCCGGCATCGGCCCATGAAGTAGTGAAGTTGTTATAATTGTTATTTTCAACATCAACATTATCAATAGACCAGTTCCATGTATCTGAGTTCCATGTATCTATACTCTCATTTGCAGTTACATTAAACTTGACCATTTCATTGGTATTGATTGTCAGGGTAGTGTTACCGTCATTCGTCCAGTTGTTGTACCACGTATCTATTACGGGACTGGAGGCACTAACCGGTATTATCAGCATTGCCGTTAAAAGTAATAAAGCCACAAATTTCATTTGATATTCACCTGTGAGACTACATGCATGCTGTAAATATAAACATGCCGAGAGTTTATTCAAGTTTATTTGGGTTTTTATTGTTTATCTTAGTTTTGTTTTAGTTTTTATTGTTGAAATGCGTTTTTAATTTAAATAATGTACTGTATAATCCTGCAAATTGAATACTATTCAATATTGACGCTACAATATAGATGCCGCCAGGAATTTTTAACCATTATCGATACAGATAAATCTGTTAAATTCAAATAAGCAATAGGTGTTTAGAGATTGCTGATTACTGAACTGGAGCGATTCATCCAGGAAGATGTAGGTGACGATGACACTTCATGTACCATCGTTCCTGATGAATGGGTACATGCAAGTATAATCAGCAAAGAGAACGGCGTGCTGGCAGGGTTGGAAGAAGCCATCCAGATATTTGATTATTTCGCACTGGAAATTCATTCCGGTTTAAATGACGGGGATACAATAACATCCGGTGATGTGGTCTGCAACATATGGGGTCGTGCCGGTGACGTGCTGCGCTCAGAGAGGCTGGCCCTCAACTTCCTGTGCCGGATGAGCGGAATAGCTACATTAACAGCCCGGTGCGTGGCAGATGCAGGCAGTGTAAGGGTGGCATGTACCAGGAAGACCACGCCAGGATTCCGCAAGTTCGAGAAAAAGGCAGTAAAGCTTGGCGGCGGGGATACCCACAGGTTCAACCTATCCGATGCGGTGATGATAAAGGATAACCACATCGCCATAATGGGTATTGAAAAAGCCGTTGAACAGGCAAGGGCAGAAGCCAGTTTTACCAAAAAGATCGAAGTTGAAGTATCGGATGTGGGAAAAATGCTATCAGCAGCAAAGGCGGGCGCTGATATCATCATGTTCGATAATATGCAGCCGAAAGAGATCAAGAACTGCGTCAAAGCACTGGAAGATGCAAAATTACGTTCTGGAAGAATACTGGAAGCTTCGGGTGGTATCAAGCCCGATAATGTAGAGGATTATGCTTCAACAGGTGTGGATGTTATCTCTATGGGTTCGCTCATCCATTCGGCCCGGTGGCTGGATATGAGTATGGGAATAATGTAAGACACTTCTATTCTCTATTCTCAATTTTTCTGTTTTCTTTACCCGATTCTTCCCAATTCTTATATATATCCCGCTTTCATTGATGGATTCATGCAGTTCGGCTCCCTGAAACTCCACGGCAACATCCTGCTTGCACCAATGGCAGATGTGACCAACCTGCCCTTCCGGTTGCTCTGTAAAAAATACGGTGCTGCGCTTGTGTATACCGAGATGGTCGATGCCGACGGTTTGATATATCACAGCAGGAAGACCATTTCAAGGATTGTTTCATGCCAGGAGGAACGGCCCCTTGGCATCCAGCTTTCAGGGTCGTCTGCCGAAGGGTTGAACCTGGCTGCCCGGCTCGTTGAAGAGCAGCACAACCCCGACCTGATAGATATTAACTTTGGCTGCCCTGCCAGGCATATAGTTAAAAAAGGATGCGGTGCGGCCATGATGAATAATCCGCAGTTGATGGCTGATATTGTAGGGCAGGTCTCTGATGCTGTAAGTGTCCCGGTCACTGCCAAGCTAAGAGTATATGACAATGTTGACCGGACACTGAAAGTGGTGCGGATGCTGGAAGATGCGGGTGCCAGTGCAATAACTGTTCATGCACGGACGCAGCACCAGAATTATGCACACAAGGCTGATTGGGATGTGATCGGGGCGGTCAGGGAAGAATTATCCATTCCGGTGATAGCCAATGGTGATATTGTTGATGAGGTGACGGCACAGACCGTGTTTGAGCAAACCCACTGTGATGGTATCATGATCGGACGGGCTGCTATTGGGAATCCGTATATATTCAGGCGGATAGGTCATTATCTTGAAACCGGAGAGTTTCTCAGGCCGCAGGATGTCAATGAACAGTTGGATGACTTTTTTGAATATATGGAACTGGCAGGGAAATATGATATGCTTGATTATGCAGGTGTTAAGCTCAATGCCAAGTGGTTCACGAGGGGATTGGAGGGTGGAAGGCTGTTGCGTACTAAGATAAATGCGGCCAGGGATATTGATGAGGTGATCGGGATCATGGGTGGGTTAATCTCTTAGGTACAAGAGTTCAGGGGTGCTGATCATTCGCAAGCCTGCGGATGTGCGGGGCATCCACAAGAAAATATCAGCCATATATTATATCATCCGGCGGTGGGGAACTGAGATGATTTAGTATATATTCCATGGGTACTGGAGAAAAAGCCACCATCT
>JAUVLO010000115.1 GCA_030600695.1 Methanosarcinales archaeon
GATAATGGAAGGGCGGCTGGATATAGATTCACTGGTAGTGGTTGCCGGGGGCGACTGCCACAATGCACTGGTTGACGGCCAGAAAGTAGCCTTAAGCGGCGTACCAACCCATTATTTCTTTTATCCGTTTGACAGGGACCCTGATTACATGGCATCACAACTGGAAGGATTGGCCGGGTTCCTGGGTGGTATAAAAGATAAAGAGATGTTTTGCACTATATCAGGATTAAAGGAAAAAGGGCTGGCACTGGACCAATTAAGGGTTGACGACCGTGCCAGGGCAAGTGATGTGTTTTCCGCACTGATCTCTTTCAGCGATATGCAGGGTGATCCTGCGGCCTTTGAGGAAGTGCTGGACACCATACCCCGGACCGATGTGGAATATTCAAGTAGGGTGGCCCTTATCGGTGTACCGCCGATATATCCGGATTTCCATGAAGTGGCAGAGAGTTTCGGGTTGCATGTGGTATATGACGAACTGCCCTATGAATTCATGAGGTTGGGCGGAAATGACCTGCATGCCCTTGCCGGAAGTTACAGGAACTACAGCTTTTCAGGTCCCATCGTGGACAGGATCGAACTGATCAGGCATGAACTGGACCGGCGGCGGGTTGACGGTGTGATCCATTATACACAGTTTGCATGCCACCACACCCTGGAAGATGAGATATTCAGGGCACACCTGGATTATCCAGTCCTTACGGTCCAGGGTGACCTGCCCCGGCCGTCATCTGAGCAGTTGAAGCTGAGGCTTGAAGCCTTTTCAGAGATGCTGGAGGTGATGCCATGAATACTGGGCTTGATGTGGGCAGCACCACTGCCAAGATCGTAAGGTTGGAGTCAGGAAAAATAACTGCATCTAAAGTGGTGCCCAGTCATAGATGGAAGGAATTGCTGGAAGATGGAAATAATAGTGATACTGTAGAGACCATTGGGGCCGTAGAGACTTCAGAGACCACAGAGAATGTAGAGACTCCAGGGGCCATGGGGAATGTAGAGACTATAGAGAGCACGGGGAATGTAGAGACTATAGGGGCCATAGGGACTGTAGAGTCCACAGGAACCATAGTCTCCACAGGCTATTTCAGGAAGACAGTGCCCCACACCGCCGCAATAACAGAGATAACTGCCGCATCGCTGGGAGTGAGATATTATATTCCTGATGCACAGGTCATAGTGGATGTGGGCGGGCAGGATACAAAAGTAATAGACCTGCGCAACAACACATTCCTGATAAATGACAAATGCAGTGCAGGTACGGGCGCATTCCTGGAACTTGCTGCCCATTATTTTGATATTCCCGTAGAATCACTCGGGAAGCTGCATACCAGGGCCAGGCGAAGCGCCCGGATAAATAATACCTGTGGTGTGTTCGCCATATCTGAGATGATATCCCAGCTTGTGGGCGGCTATACCATGGAAGAAGTGATCTGCGGCATACACCAGGCCTTTGCCAGGCGTATCGCCCAGATGATACCTCCCGTAGAAACAGTAGTACTTATCGGTGGAACTGTGTTGAATACAGGCATTGTCGAATCATTTGAATCTATCCACGGCTCAACGGTTGTAGTACCGCCGTCACCCCAGACAGTAAATGCCCTTGGTGCGGCATTGTATGGTAAAAAATTGAGGCCTGGACAATAATTTTACTCTTAATCCTTGACCCAGGGACTTTTGAATGCTTCTTTGAGAACTTCGTGCGTTCGCTGGATCATGTAATCATGGGCTTCATTGACCGTTTCCAGGTCACCCCTGAGCATCAATATCTCACGCGGGTCCACTTCTACGATGTCAACATTTGCTGTCCTTGAAACTGGTTCAAGGTCGAACTCCTCTACCAGTTCGACTATTACTGATTCCGGTATACCGGGAGGTACCATCAGGTCGTACAGACCTTCCATTTCATTTTCTACTGTATCCTGTTCTTTAGATACGTCCTCTTCAGCGTATTCATCACCAATAAACTGGTTTTCTTCATCCGTTTTCTCTGATCTTTTTTTAGCCAACTTCAATCACCGACAAAATAAATTCAAAATTTAATATGTACTATGCGATCTGCTCGCCTGCATGCGGTCCATATATGGAATCATATACCTCTTCAATATGGAAGAGCACAACACCCTTACCAGGGAGGTTCTTAGATTCTGCCAGGTTCTTTGCTTCTTCAAAGCGGTCTCCTTTATCAAGGTAATCTACAGAACCTTTGACCTGATATGATTTATTTGATTCACCGTCATATCCTACAATTGATAATTTAGGATTCTCTTTGAGATTATTGGCAGTCTTCTTAAAGAAATTGTCTACGATCATAATTGTCTCATCGTCAATGAATTTCCACATTCCAATAAAAATAACATTGGGCTTGCCGTTTTTATCAGCTGTTGCCATAGGAAGCGGTTTTTGATTCTGGATGACTTCTTTTACCTCAGGAGTTAATTTTACCATATTGTTCACCATTGATTATTGTAGTTATTTGTGTTCATATAGTTTTTGATAAAAATAAACTTCGGTAAAAATATGAAGGAAGAAGCAAGACCGTCATTTTATTCATGATCTTGAATGATCTTATACCACTGGAATGCCATAAGGACCAGCAGGAGTATTACAACAAACCCTATGAAGTCGAATAATACTTCTGTTGGGTCATTTATTGTTGAATCACGTGAAAGTTCAATGCATCTATATACCCTTCTAAGGGCAATCAAGCCCCCGGCAGCCACCACATAGAACCAGTTCCTTTCAAGAAATTCCTTGTTCAGGAATGCTCTGGCTTTTATGATGTTTAAACTGGTTTTTTTCCAGACAATCCAGTTTTTATATACAAGATATAATCCTATAATTGCAAGTAATATTGATAAAATATTTGAAATGATTGATATGAATTCAAGATATTCAGACATATTTTCACCAAGTATAAAATTTTTTATTTTATATGTATATAACCTCTCTTCTATTGTTTAAATGTATTGCTGCTTGGAAGACCTGAGCTTATCGCTGACATCCGGCTCAAATTATAACTTTCGATAGCGATTTCTTATGCATTTGATGTAGGTGAGGTAATCGGTGGGATTTTATTCTTCTCTGGTTTTATCTTAATAACCGCTTATTTGAGATACTTTTTCTTCCCAATCTAAATTCCAGTGCATTTTTTGGACAAGCTTCAATGCAGATACCACAAGAGAAGCAATCCGGTCGTACCATTTCACTATTCAAGATCGATTTAATTGCCGGACTGTCTCTAAAGCCCACAAAAAGATAAGATAGTTATCCTCTCTCAACCACGACCATCACATCCCCGATCTCCAGCACATCAACCGCATGTCCCCCTGACATGATCTCACGCTCAAATTCCACAGCCGCAGGTTCCAGCGTAATCGTCTCACCCTTAACCTCAAGTTCAACTGCCCCGCCTGCTGCCTGTTGTGCGATGGACCCGGGGTCGGCTGATTTCAGCACACCGATAATGGCCCCCGCCTTATCCCGGAACTTCGGACCGATAATACTCATCCTGGGCTTCACGCCGCTGACCCTGTACTCGAACTCAGGCTCCCCTTCCATCACCTCAATATTAGCACTTACCGTACCCGCAATATCGCTCACATCCTCTATGCGTCCGTATACCCTGAGTCTGCCCAGCGGCGCATTCAGTGCCATGCCCTTGTCGGACTTGAACCGCCTGATAGCGGCCGTGATCTCCTTCACCTGCTCGCCTGAAGCCTCTGCCTTAGGGTCAATGGCAGCTTCATCCATATCCGGCCAGCTTGACTGGTGCACACTCTGCCGGTGCAGCAATGAGAACACTTCCTCTGCGAAATAGGGAATGAAAGGTGCAAGCATCCGTGCCATGGCATCCACTGCAAAATACAGGGTCTGCTGTGCCGCACGCCTGGCAACTACATCCTCGCCGTACAGCCTGGACTTGATCAGCTCAATATAATTATCTGCCAGGGTCTCCCATGCAAAACCCCTGATATTCTTCATGGTCTCGTCGAACTGGCAGGCATCCATGCTTTCAGTGGCTTCCTTGATAAGGGTGTTCAGTTTACTCAGCAGCCACCTGTCAATGGTGCGGTACTGCACGTCATCACCGGGCTGGAAGTCCTCAAGATGGGGCATGCAGAACCTGACAATGCTCCATAGTTTCTGCTGGAACCGGTTTCCAGCTACTACATCCTTCCAGCTGAACATAATATCTGACCCTGTAGACCCGCCAATGGCGGCCCACTGCCTGAAGGCATCCGAACCGTACTCCTTGACCACCTTTTCAGGCATCACAATATTGCCCAGGCTCTTGCTCATCTTCTGCCCGTCCTCACCCAGCACCATACCGTTTATTACGATATCGTCCCAGGGGCGTAGACCCGTTAGTGCGCTTGCGCGCAGGATGGTATAGAAAGCCCAGGTCCTGATGATATCATGACCCTGCGGCCTCATCTGGGTCGGCAGGCGTACATCGTCCCTGGACAGCCAGCCGGCAACGTTCAGGGCCGAGATGGATGAGTCCATCCAGGTATCCAGTACGTCCTCCTCGGGTGAGAAGGAAGTGGAGCCGCACTTACAGGCTTCAGGGGGCTGGGAGTTGTTAGGGTCCAGGGGCAGCCATTCCTCTTTCGCCACCATGACCTCGCCGCACTCATCGCAATACCATACCGGGATAGGTGTGGCAAAGATACGCTGCCTGGAGATGCACCAGTCCCATTCCATTGTACCGGTCCAGTTCTTGAGCCGTGTTTCCATATAGGGCGGCACCCACTTGATCTCTGATGATTTGGAAATGATGTCGTCAGCATCTATCTTTACGAACCACTGCTGCTCTGAAAGTATCTCGATGGCCGTTTTGCAGCGCCAGCACAGCCCCACATTCTGGTCCAGGGTCTCCTGCTCATAGATAATACCTGCATCCAACATGTCCCTGGTGATGGCCTCCTTGCACCCGGCAAGGGACATACCCTCGTACTTCCCTGCAATTGAGGTCATGATGCCCTGTTTGTCAATGGCTTTGCGAATGGGCAATCCCAGTTCGGCCCACCATCTTACATCCTGCTTATCGCCAAATGTACATATCATGACCACGCCTGTACCGAATCCAGGGTCAACCTCGGAGTCGGACAGCACCTTTACTTTATGGCCGAATACGGGAACCTCTATTTCCTGGCCCACATATTTGCTGTACCTGTCATCGTCAGGATTCACGGCCACAGCCACGCAGGCTGCCAGCAGTTCGGGCCTGGTGGTGGCTACATCCAGTTCATCGAAATGGAAATAGTTCAAGGTGGTCTGCCTGGCATCATACTCTACTTCAGCAAAAGCGATGGCTGTCTCGCAGCGGGGGCACCAGTTCACGGGATGTTCTGCCTGGTATATCCGGCCGCTATGGTACATCTGCACGAATGAGTGCTGGGTCTTGCCATAGTACTCGGGTTTCATGGTGATGTAC
>JAUVLO010000146.1 GCA_030600695.1 Methanosarcinales archaeon
AGAACCAACCCCTGGATGGGGTGGTCGGTATATCCTACAAACAGGACGGCCACATCATCACAAACCCGGACCAGGAGTTTACTGACCTGAACCTTTTCCCTCCCATTCCTTACGACATGATCGACGTGGAGAGCCATGTCAAAGACTACAAGTTTGGCAAACGCTGCCTGGACTACTACATCAGCCAGGGTTGTGCAGCCAACTGCGCCTTCTGCTCAGAGCCGATCTTCTGCGGCAGGCGCTGGACAGGGCTTATGCCCAAAACAGTGGTATCAGAACTGGAATACCTGTCTACGACCTACAACATCGACACATTCATGATACGTGACAGCGACTTTTTCCTGAACATTGGGCGGGTAAAGGAACTGTGCCGCCTGCTCATCGACAAGGATCTGGGCCTGCGCCTGACCAGTGTCAATGCCAGGATGGAGCAACTGTCCCGGCTGGATGACGAAATGCTGGCCCTTGCCCGGAAGGCAGGTGTTTGCGAAGTGTTCATAGGCACAGAGAGCGGAAGCCAGGAGGTCCTTGATGCCATGAGCAAGGGCGCAAAAGTGGAGCACATTGAGATTTGCACCCGTAAATGCATCCGGCACGATATTGACGTCCGTTCTTCTTTTATGGTTGGCATCCCCGGTATGGACACGCAGGATGAGATTAAGAGAACAATGGAGGCCATCCACAAGATGATCTGTGTCTACGGCGAACAGGATCGGCTGGAACACATGGATATACTGTTGTCGTTCTTTGTACCCTACCCTGGCACCCGCCTATTTGAGGTGGGGCTTGAGTACGGAATGCAGCCGCTTACCACTCTTGAGGACTGGGGTGACTTTGACCAGTTCGACTTCAAGGCAGCCTGGATGCCGCAGGAATACTACGACCTGGTGCTGGAGTTTCGGGGTGCTATGCCGTGGAACTCGGGCTGCGACTTCGATGAGTGGTGTGGGTTCTATGAAGAAGTGAAAGAGAGGCTTTAAAAGATTATCAAGCTGCTAATTCGATAGATTTAGATAGTATGTTATACTGTTATTCATTGTAATTCAGTGTAATCTCAATTGTGTGGCAGGAATTGCAGAAAGTATAGGATGTGTTTAAAATAGCAATAAGTGCAAGAAATAAGATCGAAGGCGTTGTAACGAAAATAGAGAATGGTACGGTTGCTTCCACTGTAAAGATTGAAATCTCCAAGTCTGCAAATCTAACCTCAATGATAACTAAAGAGGCGGTAGAAGAGCTTAATCTAAAAGAAGGCGATAAAGTAAAAGCAGTGATCAAAGCGACCGAAATATTAATACTTAAAGAATAAAAAAGTCCCAGCATAATATTTTGAGATATTGAGATCGTCGAAATAAGCCGTATTTCGAGCCATTCCAACTTATGAAATAAATGCAGTGAGGCACAACATAGCGCTCATTTACCAACGTTATTCGGAATGTTTTGATATTATCACTTTTTCGACAGTCTCATTTTATTTTCTTATTTTGTATTTTTTAGAAGAAATGTAGATGCACGACCGGGCGTGCAAGACCAGAGCAATTAACAAAAACCTAGGCAGCAACCCCGCCACCCATCCGCATTCCACCCATATGCGAATCCCACATCTATTTTCATTTAACAGGCACATCGATGCAGTGGCTAAATAAATGCTCTTAATGAAAGGTATTTACACCATCGGCACAATAATACTTCCGGATCATCTGAAAATGGGTGCCGATCAAAATGAATAACAAAATACTGACAGTCATAATACTTCTCATTGCTGTCGTTCCGGGTAATGCATGCATAGAGAAGGCTGAACCGCAAACTGATGAGGGACAGTTAATTGTTGTGGTCAGTATCCTTCCGCAGGCTGATTTTGTGGAGCATGTTGGCGGATATGCATTTGATATTGCAGCCTGAGATTTTGGAGACGATTGATTTTACCGGATTGGATGTCGCATCCATTGACGAGTCGCTCTGTATCCAATGTGGGAAATGTAAGGACGCATGCAGGTTTGATGCCATCAGTGATGATATTACGGTCAACATTTACGAATGTGGGGGATGCGGGGTCTGTGAGTATATCTGTCCCGAGGGTGCGGTCAGTATGATCAAGCGAAAGGCAGGGGATGCCTACATATCAAAAACCCGATTCGGACCAATGGCACATGCAAGACTTGGTATCGGGGAGGAAGCAAGCGGAAAACTTGTTTCGTTTGTCAGGAACAATACAAGGAAACTTGCAGAAAACACAATAAGGATATGATAATCATTGACGGACCTCCCGGAACCGGATGTGCGGTAATCGCCTCGATCACCGGTGTTGATATGGTGATGGTTGTGACAGAGCCGAGTGTATCCGGTATTCACGATCTGGAGCAAGTGCCGGGTGTGGCTGGTCATTTTAATATTCCGGCAGTGGGTTGTATGTTATTGTCGGATGTTCCCATTCAGGACTTACAAGGATCATGAATGCGGCATCCGAATTTGGTACAGTTAAGGGTATAATCGGGGGTTTGCATGGGAGTACGGAGTATGGGGTGCTTGAGGGGATGAGGTTGATTGCAGCATGTCACTGCACTGTACATAAGGAAGAGATTGCCGAGCGGTTTCCGGGTGTGTTTAAGGGTGTTGGTGCGGGGTGGAGCATTGATCTGGGTGGCAGCGGTGACTGATGGGGAATATCAATTATACTTGGTTATGGTGTGATTATGCGCTGTGTATCACCGTGGGTATTCACATGTTAAATTATTGGATATGGCTGTGAAATTATGAAATGTGTATTGACGGATAAGATAGAAAATCGCAAGGTTGCTGTGCTATATACAGGCGTTGGAATTAATTCCGAGGTATGGTGACTCTTATATTATACCCCGTAGCTCTGCTGCGGTTGGGTGTGCCGTCGCAACTTTTGACTTTTTCCATACTTAAGCCATCTCGCCAACATCCCATCCGAGATGCTCCTTAATAATAGTGTATGCCATCCCTGGCGGCACCGCGCCGACATCTGTGATTATGAGGTCAATGTATTCCGGTGGCGTAATATCGAAAGCAGGGTTCCTGACATTCAGTTTAGGTAAACCTGCAAGAATCTCCTTATCAAGAACCTCATCAATTGACCGTTCCTCGATTTCGATGAATTCCCCGAGAATGGTGTTTGGGCTGAACTTATATGTCTCGGCTGCGGTCAGGAAGTTTGTCCGCGCCTCGTGCGCTGCAAGTGCGAGCTGTGATGTTCCTATCTTATTGACAAGCGCGCCGTTAACCGCAATGGCA
>JAUVLO010000090.1 GCA_030600695.1 Methanosarcinales archaeon
TGGCCGATGCCAAGTACAAGCTGTCCATTGAGGTGGACGGCAGTCCCGTGTCCAACCAGACTGTGACCCAGACCACTCCCATAAAGATTGTAGGGTTCTCAAGTACCTTCCAGTCGCTGGGACCACATTTGATCACTGCCAGGATATCCTCTGGTGATGATATGCGGGCCGGGAACAATGTGTTCAATAAGACCATCTATGTTGTACCCAAACCAAGGATATTACTGGTCTCACCTGATACGGATTCACCACTTTACCAGATACTCAGGAGCCTGTACGAAACGAACACTGCTTCTTCACTTGATGAAGCAAACCTGACAGATTACAAAGCTGTGGTACTGGACAATATCAATGATGGCCGGTTATCCGGCAGTTCTATCGGGAAATTGCGGGAATATACTGCCGCCGGAGGTGGACTGCTCGTGGTTGGAGGCGATTACAGTTATGATTACGGTGACTATCTTGGTTCATCCATTGAGGCCATACTGCCTGTAGAATCGTATTCCAGTGCCTATGCCGGCAGCGTTAATGTGGTGATGGTGCTGGATATAAGCGGCAGTGTCAGCGCCCATGAGGCACTGGACGATGAAAAGGCCATGGCCATCAACTTGCTGGCGGATATGGGCAGGGATACAAATGTGGGTGTGGTGGCTTTTGGCGGCGATGCCGTTTCGGTAAGTGACGGCCTGCTTCCCATGTCCAGCCATGCTAACCGCGATGCATTGATAGATAGGGTGTCAAAGCTCAAGACCGGGTATGGCGGCACATCCATGGATGAAGGTATTATCACTGCTGCCAGGATGCTTGATAATACCAGCGGCCAGAAATATATGCTTGTGTTCTCTGACGGGGCTGTGAAGGATAGTTTTGAAGACAGCAAGGCTGTCATTTCAGGTATGGATACTACTGAAACTGAAATGATCTTTGTGATGATTAAGACTAATGTAGTGAAAGAGCGGGATGTAAAGACTGACAATAACAGGGGCGAATATTTCTTAAAGGTACTGGCCGACTTGGCCGGCCAGGCAGACGAGGGTTTTATCCAGCTTGAACTGGACCAGCGACTTGACCTAAAATTCGGCCAGGAAGCCCCTGAACTCCCTGAGGGCGGCCCCGATGCTTATGCCATTGTACGGCTGGACGAGGAGCATTTCATTACCCGTTACCTGAACATCTCGGGCAGCATCTCAGGTTACAATGACGTGACCCAGAAGGTAGGTGCCAGGCGGCTGGTCACTACAAGCATGGGCAAACCCGTGGTCACGGTATGGGAGTTCGGACTGGGGCGGGTGGTAAGTCTCAGCTCTGACAATGGCAACATGTGGGCCGGTGCACTGTACTCGGGAGAGAATGCCCGCCTGCTGCCAAGTATGATCAACTGGGCTGTTGGTGACCCCAGGCCTGAAGACGGTATTGTGGTATATTCAGGTGATATGAACCTTGGCTCCCCTGGAACCGTTATCATTCGATGTAACGAAATGCCAGCAGTGGTATTTGGAGGACAGGATGTGCCGGTCAGCCAGACCGGGGAACGTACTTACGAAGGAGTGATTGAGCCTGATCACACAGGTCTGTTCAACCTGGAAGTATCGGCAGGTGGTGTTACGCTGGAAGATACGGCTGCAGTTAACTATCCCCTGGAATACAGGGATGTGGGCAACGATCCTGATTTCCGGGAAGCTGTGAAGCGTAACGGCGGCGGGGTCTACAATGTTGACCAGGCAGGGTCACTGCTGTTTAGCGATATCAGGAAGAACTCGATCCTGACAAGTGAGGAACATGTGAGCTTGAGCTGGCTGTTCCTGATCACTGCGCTGCTGGTCTTCCTGGGAGAAGTGATTATGAGACGGGCAAAGGGTATTATTGAGATCAAGACAAGGCGCAAGGGTAGGACACAATGATAGTATAGTCTGCTGCCTGCGTACAGGTGCTCATGCGCTGAACGTGGGTTGAGAGGGGTGTGTACGGGCGGCGGCCTCGGGTGTTGGTGGGTGCAGCCGGCGGCGGGTATGGCTATTGAAATATATAATTTATGTCATGCTTTAAATTAGCAACGAACTTGCACCAACTCACACGAACTCAGAGTTCGTACGAGTTCGTTTTGAGTTCGCTGCTATTAATTCAGCACCCCCTGCCACCGCAGCCCGTAAGGGCGGCAGTGTGGCAGCCAGCCTTGTGGATTCGTGCGAGTTTAGAACCGCAGATAAACACGGATGAACGCAGATATTGTAGCCAAAATTAAATTATACTTGAATTTCTACCATATAATCAAAATTAAAATCCATAATTGCCGTTATCTGGTATCCGCTTCAAATCTAAGGGTAATTTAAAAATTATTAGACAGGATTGACAGGATTGACAGGATACGAGGCAACATTAATATCCTGTAAATCCTGTCAATCCGGTCAAAATACCATGCTTTTTGAAGTGGATACGTTATCTGTGTTCATCTATGTTTATCTGTGGTTAATAATGAAATTGAAATAATTCCAGCCTGCTTCTTTTCTCCCCTCCCCTCCTTCCAGCGCTGGTGCCTGCGTGCAGGTGCTCATGCGCTGAACGTGGGTTGGGAATGGTGTGTGCGGGCGGCGGCCTTGGATGGTGGTGGTTGCTGCCGGTGGGGGGTATGGCTGTTGAAATATATAATTTGTGTAATATTATGAACTACAAAGTGCACAGAGCGTTTTTGCTTTTTTCTGTGGTTAAATTGTCATGCAAATCATCACCATGCGCCACTTTATTTCCGAGGCATATAAAAAACCAGTCAGACTGTTAAAAACATTATAAATAAATCATATCAATGACTATAAATATCTTGGTTTTCGATGGTGTTTCAAATGAATAAAGAACAATTCACACATCACCCCACCGTACCCATGGATGTAAAGGACAGGTCAGTCAGCGAGATTACCCGTGCCATGACCGAGACTGGTTTCCAGGGCAGGAAACTGGGCGAGTCAGTGGAGGCCTGGGTCAGGATGCTGCAGGAGGATAAGGTCACTATCATGATGGGGCTGTCCGGAGCCATGGTGCCTGCGGGCATGAGGGGTATCATCACCTATCTGATCCAGAACAGGATGATTGACTGCCTGGTGTCCACCGGTGCCAATATCTTCCACGATATCCATGAGAGCTTGGACCGGAAGCATTATGTGGGCACGCACCTGGCAGATGACGAGACACTGTTCAGGCATGGCATTGATCGGATACATGACGTATTCGCAGTGGAGGATGAGTTCAGGGAGTCAGACCGGCTGATAGGTGATTTCGGGGCGTCCCTTGAAAAAGGCAGGAATTATTCATCCCGGGAGTTCATCTCGCTGTTGGGCGCCCGGGTGAAGGATATGGGCGGGCGGAGCGATTCTATTATTGTGAGTGCCTATGAGCATGATGTGCCAATATTCGTGCCTGCACTGACTGATTCGTCGATAGGCATTGGGCTAGTATATGCCCGCCGCCAGGGACATGAGGTGATGGTGGACCAGATAAAGGATGCGGATGAGATCACGCAGATCGTGGAGCAGTCTACAAAGACGGGCGTGGTGTATGTTGGCGGCGGGGTGCCCAAGAACTTTATCCAGCAGACCGAGGTAATCGCATCCCTGATGGGCAGCGATGTGGGCGGGCATGATTATGCCATCCAGTATACCACGGATGCACCCCATTGGGGCGGGCTGTCCGGGTGTACTTTTGATGAGGCTGTATCTTGGGGTAAGGTGGCAGGGGGTGCCAGGAAGGTGCAGGTGTTCGTGGATGCTACTATTGCGCTGCCTATTGTTGCGCATGCGCTGCGTGAGCGGATGGAGGGTGTGGTGCGTAGGGGGCCGGTGTTCGATTGGGGTGAGGATGGGTTGAAGGTACGGTATAGGTAAAGGATGGGATCAGAGGGAAAATAATCATTCACAGGTAGCTTGGTTCATATTCCTTTCAACTTCAGGAACTGGTTTAGCAACTCATTCATCTCAGGGAACTCGTTGATATTCTCTGTGGTGAATCTGGTATCGCCGTTTACTTTTACCAGGTCGTGCTGGTTAAAGTAGACATTATACATGAGATCAATCACAGGCTGGTAATTCTCTTTGTTGCCCTCAGCAACCGCATCCAGATAAGCGTCCCTGTCTTTTAGACCAATGTAGAGTTTTGGATAATCGTTTCTCTCAAGAACAAAATTCAGCAGAGCCCTGGCAGCCCTGCCGTTCCCGTCCACAAAGGGGTGTATAGTGACAAATTTTGTGTGCAGCAGCACTGCCAGTTCAAAGGGGTGCATATTTTTCCTGTGCTGCCCGTACCATCTGATCAATTGGCTCATTAATTCAGGGACTTCAAAAGCCGGAGGTGGTTCATGTTCAGCCTTTTCGATCAGGATTTGTATCCGGCGATAGTCACCGGCAGATTCAAGCAGTTGATCCATGATCACGGAATGTATTTTCTGAATGATCTTTCCTGATATGTCACCTTCAAAGCGCGCAAGGAATTCGGCGAGCTTCTTGAAATTGACTATTTCGTAAACTTCCCGGAGTGATTTACCCGCAGGGGTTACTCCATGTTCAAGCAGTTCATCAGCCTGTTTTTGAGTGATGGTATTTCCTTCTATTGCAGTTGTTCCCTGCACATAGCGGACAAAGACCGAGTTGTTGTAGATTTTCAGTTCGTCTGGAAATTGTGACTTAAAAAGCTGGTAGTTGTAATGGATCAACTCTAATGTGTGTATTTTTTCTTCATCTAAATATTGATATGTCTTACTTACCCGGGAATCAATGAAGTTTGTTAACCTGGTAGTATGCAATTTGTTGATTTTTGACATAAAGTCTGGCAGGGTCAATTTTTCCAATCTGCCAACATATAGCAGTTTTGTTATGCTTTTATTGTTAACTTTATCTTTATATTTAATATAAAGGTATTTTTTTCCTTTAATGTTCTTTATTTCTAACTTTTGCATGATATATTATGTTAACGTGATATTTTAAAAATGTATTGTTTTAGGTTAACAAGTGGTGGACTGTATGTTCAGTGTTATTTCAGTGTTTTAGGGCAAGCTATCTTGGTGCCGTGAAAATGGTGCAGGTGTTCGTAGATGCCACTATTTCGCTGCTTGACCGCATGCGCTGTGTGAGTGAATGGAAGGGGGTAGAGCAACGCAGACCTGCATTCTATTGGGGTGTGAATGGGGTAGGTGTTGTATATATGTATATTAAGAAACGGTTGTAAACTGGTCTTGGTGATTATATTAGAAGTATGTGATTGAAATGAATGAACCGGGAATAACTGAACTTAAAAATCCTTACTTTGATGTGCAGGCCGAGATGGGTATCACAAAACACGCAGGGGGTCTGAAGGCTACACAAGAACTGGTTGAACTGTGCCGCATAGACAGGGACAAATATGTGCTGGTTGTGGGGTGCGGCAGCGGGATCTCTGCCTGCAAGATAGCGAAAATGTATGGCTGCAGGATATTGGGGATCGACCTATCCGGGGCAATGGTGGAAGTATCAAGCAACAGGGCAAAGAAGGAAGGGCTGACCGGGAGGGTTGAGTTCAGGGTGGCGGATGCGCAGGACATGCCTTTTAAGGATAATGTGTTTGATGTCGTAATCAGCGAATCAGTGACAGCATTTCCAGAAGATAAGGCAAAGACTGTGGGAGAATATGTGAGGGTGCTGAAAAAAGGCGGGTATGTGGGCCTCAATGAGGTTACATGGATGGAAGAACCTTCAGTAGAAATGGTCAGGTATGTGATACGTGCCATCGGCGGGGTGAAACCTGAAACGGCAGGGGGCTGGGAGAAACTGCTGCGGGATTCGGGACTGGAGGATATTGTGGTAAGATCCTACACGGTAAAAAAACTGGAGCAGGCCATAAGTGAGGTCAAAATGAGCGGTATTACCACATCCTTTAAGGCGGGTGGCAGAATGTTGTGGTTGTATTTCACAAAACCTGCATACCGCAAGGCGATGAATGACATGGTAAAGGATGCCATGGCCATGCCCAGGGATTTTATGAAATATTGCGGGTACGGTATATATGCGGGTAAAAAGCCCCTGTGATGCTCCAGGGTCTCTAATTAATCTGTCCCATCACCACTTCGGCCAGCGTAGTACTCTTCCCCGACGAGGTCATCATGAAGGGGGCCCGGTACTATCATCTGGGACTGGCGGTCGCCTTCTGTGTTTAGCAATATGGGTTCATATCGGCGGTTAGTGACTATCCCATCTCCTCTACATCCCTCACCCCCCAACCAACACCAATTCATCCAGTAGACTCGACAAAAATCCGTCTTTTCATCCATTCCAATAGAAACCTATAAACCCTCACAACCCAACCTACCCCCCATGGAGCCGCTGCATTATCTCAAGGAAGTAAATGAATGGTGGATCAGCGGAAGCGTTGATCCCGTATTACTCCAAAAACTCCACAGGGACGAATTCAATGAACTGGCAGAGCTCCTTGAAACCGAACGCATCACAGCCGTCATAGGTCCGCGGCGGGTTGGGAAAACCACCCTCATGTACCAGTTGATAGACCATCTCCTAGACACAGGCACAAAAAAAGACCATATCCTGTTCGCATCAATGGATGACCCCCTGGTCAAAATGATGGACGACCCCCTGAAGACCATTATAGACGAATATCTCGAAAAGATTGTAAAAAAGCCAATACGGGATGTTGAAAAGTTATACATCTTCATCGATGAGATACATTTCCTGGCCGACTGGAACCTGTGGCTTAAAAGATATTTTGACCTGAAATACAACATCAAATTCATAATATCCAGTTCAAGCGCCACACATCTATTAAAATATTCAAGGGAATCACTTGTTGGCAGGATTTCCGAAATAAAGGTACTCCCCCTCAACTTCAAGGAATTCATCAAATTCAAAGGCAGGACCGAATTGTTAAAACCCTATAGTGGCAAAGATATTTTCAAAATTGATGTAAAGACAGATAAATTCGAACTCACAAAATTCCAGAACGAACTGGTACTGTATTTCAACGAATATCTCCTATCCGGCGGCTATCCTGAATACCATCCTGCAAAAGACATACGGCTGTGGCAGGACATCCTTATTGCCGACGTGGTTGAAAAGACCATATACCGCGACATTGCTGTACTGTACCAGATAAAGCACCCCCAGTATCTTGAAAAGATACTCAC
>JAUVLO010000053.1 GCA_030600695.1 Methanosarcinales archaeon
GATAATGGAATGAGCAAGCAAGAGATTACAATTGTTACTGGAATGAAATCTCATTTGATTGATGAATACCTGAAAATTATAAGGGAGATAAATGCATAATTAGATAAATAGGAGTACTGGCCAAATGGCACAACTTAAAAAACGGGGCATCAAGGAGGAAAATTTATTCAACTACTTCAATTGAAGTAACATAATGTAATCTTGTTGTATCTCCATTTGTAAAATGTAAATCAACTGTATCAGAAAGAAGCCCTTCTTCTACAATTGTATAATCTTCTACAGAATCATATTGTCGATAACTCCCATCCAGAAAACCAACATCTACTGTGCTGCCCATTTCAGTACATCCAATAGCAACCATTGTAAACAAAATAATGATTGACAATAAGATTATTCCATTAATTTTTTTCATAATTATTACCTCACAAAGAAATGAATAACGTATAAACTATATAAATTTTTCTACGTCCTCATAAATTATTGTCTGAACATGAATCCCCCATCCCCCACCAATAAACAAGAACCTACACACACCACCCACACCCACAAATCCCACAATAAACCAAATATACCACGGGAACCAATTTTAAACCCATACAGGTGATACATTGAACCCCATAGAGGCGCACGCCCTTACAAAACAATTCGGCAAACTCACAGCCGTGGACAACCTCGACCTCAAGATAGCACAGGGCGAGTTCTTCGGCTTCATAGGCCCCAACGGTGCAGGCAAGACCACCACCCTGCAAATGCTCAGCGGCCAGCTCCCGCCCACCTCTGGCACAGCCACCGTACTGGGCATCGATGCCGCCGCCGATCCCATAGCAGTCAAGGCCGCAGTAGGCATAGTGCCCGAACTGGAATACCCGCCCAGCTTCCTGAGCGTGGAGGAATACCTGCACTTCGTGGCAGCCATCCGGAGACTGGACGACGACGGCAGGGTGGATAAATGGATAAAGTTCTTCGGCCTGGAAGACAGGCGCACCACCCTGTGCATGAGCCTGTCCAAGGGTCTCAAAAAGAAGACCACTATCTCGGCAGCCCTGCTCCACGAACCCAGGGTGCTGTTCATGGATGAGCCATTCCTTGACCTGGACCCCCTCATCCAGCGCAAACTAAAGGACTGGCTGCTCGAATTCGTGGAGGGCGGCGGGACCGTGTTCCTCAGCACCCACATCCTTGAACTGGCAGAAAAACTATGCAACAGGGTGGGAATAATCGATCAGGGAAAACTGGTGGCAGTCGGCAGCCTCAAGGAACTGCAAAGCAGTTCCGGCGAAGACCTTGAGGACATTTTTGTCCGCCTGGTATCATCATAGGACGTGGACACCATGCTTGACCTGACAATACTGCGCTTGATGTTCAAAGAAGAATTCAGGCTACAGGCATCCTTTTTCAACCGTTCCTATTTCCTTACATCATCCCTGGTGCTGGTCCTGTTCACATTCATCCTGGGCCTGTCCCTGCCCTTGCTGCGCCGCGCCATTGCAGTGGATGACCTGCTGCTACTGGTCCACTGGATAATGCTGTGCTACGGCCTGGGCGTGGGCGGGTTCGCCCTGTTCGGGGACCGAATACTGGAGCGGCGCTTCGGCAGCATCAGCCTGATGCTGGGTGCGGGTTACACCCTGCCCATCAGGTTCAGGCGGCTGTTCCTGCTGTTCTATATCAAGGATACCCTGTACTACATCTTCTTTTCAATACTGCCCATGATAGCAGGCCTGTTCCTGGCTTCAGTCCTGGTTCCCATTTCGCTATCATCCCTGTTCTTCCTCTTTATTTCGCTCACCCTTTCCTTCCTGCTGGGAATAAGTACCAGCGTACTTATCTTCACATCAACGATCAGGTGGGGAACCCTGCCCGTGCTGGCAGCGGCCTTTGCATCAGGGATGATCCTGGCATTTAAGGATATCACATTTGCCCAGGCATCAGCCGCACTCCCGCCGCTGGTGTTCTACAATACGCATTCAATACAGTCTGTCCTGCCCGTACTGGCCGCTATAATCCTGTTCTCCCTCGTAGCATTCCTGTTCATAAAAGAAGTTCCACAGCCCCACGAGCGTACCGCCCACGAAACATATCGCAGGACTGCGAACCGGACCGCCCGGCTGGTGTCCGGATACGGACCAATGCTCGCAAAGGACATCATTGACCTGGTACGCAGCCACATGATATTCCCAGTAGTATTTACTTTTATCATGCCGCTGGTGTTCCTGTATGCCGTCACATGGTTCATCGAATCGGTAATGCTCTGGAACTTAGGCTTTTCCCTGCTGTTCTATGCAGGCATGGTAGGCTTCTTCTGCACCCTGCTGTACAGCTGGCTGTCCAATATCGACATATCAGAATGCTACAATTCCCTGCCCCTGTCCATGCCGCACGTTATCCGCACCAAGTTGATACTGTTCTTCACATTCACGATCATAGTAGCAGTACCATACCTCATCGCAGTGGGATTGTTAAAAAACGAGGCCCACCTTCTCTGGATAAGCCTGTTCATCATGCTTACAGTATCCATTTACATAGGTTCGGTGGTTGCCTACCTCACAGGGTTGTTCACCAACAGTTACCTGCTGGACGCAAAGATCCTGTTCCAGTTCGCTGCTGCCGTAGTTCCCGTGCTTGTAGCACAAACACTTTTATCATTCTACTACCAAATAAATGACAGTATTGCAACAATTTGTATTGCAGGACTTGGTATTCTGCTGGTCGCTGCCTCAACGATAATACTGGGTCGGTTAGATACACGGTGGAAAAACACGATGTTCAGGATTGCCTGAAAGTTACCGGAGGCATGTATTGCTCAACAGGAAAAAGGATACATTAACAGACTGGGTAAAACCCATTGCAAGGATATTCAGCAGGATAAACCCTAACACGGTAACTATCCTGGCCCTGGTATTCTGCATTGCTGCCGGACTATATTTTGCAGCCGGTAATCTGGTAATTGCAGGATTAATGCTGCTACTTGGCGGATTCTTTGATGTGCTTGACGGGGCCGTGGCCAGGGAGAACGGCCGGGTCACACAGTTCGGTGGCCTGCTTGATTCGGTATCTGACAGATATGCCGATGCCGCCGTGTTTTTAGGTATTATGTGGGGAGGACATGCAGCGTTCCCGCCTTATATCGGGAATAACTGGCTCTTTTGTGGCTTAGCACCTTATATTGAGAATGACTGGTTCCTTGGCGGCTTGGCACTTACAGGCTCCCTGCTTGTCAGTTATACAAGAGCAAGGGCAGAGGCTGCTGGGACAGGAGTGCTGAACATCGGGGTAGCAGAGCGGGCCGAGCGGATGATATTGATCATCCTGGGCGCATTTTTGGGATTGTTGAACTGGGCGGTCCTGGTGGTGGCAGTGATATCCCACCTCACAGTCCTGCAGCGTATGATAGCAGCCAGGAAAATCCTGAAAGAACACTGAACTAATTTTAGGGCCTGCTTTGTGACAGGCAGGACCTTTTACACCATTATCTGGCAGGTGGCCCCATGCAGGCATTTTCCTTTAATTACCAGTTTCCTTTTTTTTCAGGTAATCTTCAATGGCAGCATGCAGCCCATCAGCGGCCAGGTTCGAGCAGTGCAACTTAACAGGCGGCAGCCCGTCCAGTGCATCGGCCACACTGTCCCTGGTGATCTCAAGAGCTTCCTCAATGGTCATGCCCATAGCCATTTCTGTGATCATGCTGCTGGTGGCAATAGCCGCACCGCAGCCAAATGTCTTGAATTTTATATTTGTCAGTTTGCCGTCATCGACCTTGATATAGATGGTCATCATATCACCGCAAGCAGGGTTACCCACTTCTCCCACACCGTCGGCATCCTCTATCTCACCAACATTCCTGGGATTGCTGAAATGGTCCAATACTTTTTCGCTGTACATGTTTTTATCACTTCTATATTAAAATAATATAATAACTTAATAACTTAATAACTCAATAATTAAATTTTCGGAGCAATGGGTGACATGGCCCTTAGTTTTTTCACGATATCCACCAGGTTCTCTACTACGTAATCCACTTCATCCATAGTATTCTCGTGCCCCAGTGTGATCCTGAGATTTCCGTGTATCTCTTCCGGTACGATACCCAGGGCCGCAAGTACGTGTGAGGGTTCCAGCGATTTTGACGAGCAGGCAGAACCTGTCGATACAGCCACTCCTTTCATATCAAGCATCATGAGCAGGGATTCGCCTTCCACATAACTGAACCTGACGTGCACATTATTACACAGACGTTTCGTGGGATGCCCGTTCAGGTATGATTCAGGGATCAAGTCCAGTATCTTCCTGATCATTGTATCCCTCAGGTTGTCCAGGTATTTTATATCCCCGTCCAACCTATGTCTTGCCAGTTCGACGGCTTTTGCCATGCCCACAATACCGGGAATATTCTCAGTACCGGCACGTTTCCCCATTTCGTGGCTGCCGCCTTGTGACAGGCCCTGGAGCCGGGTGCCTTTGCGCACATACAATGCGCCTACACCTTTTGGTCCGTATATCTTGTGGGCAGATATTGACAGCATATCCACACCCAGGTCATCCACATTGACAGGCATCTTGCCGACTGACTGGACTGCATCGGTATGCACCAGGACCCCATGCTTATGCGCGATTGCACTGATCTCCTCAATTGGCTGGATAGTGCCGATCTCATTGTTGGCGTGCATGACAGATATTAATATTGTATCATCAGTGACAGCATCTTCAACATCAGCGGGGTCTACCAGCCCCTGGTCGTCTACAGGTACATAGGTTATTCTATAGCCCATGTCACCGAGATATTTACATGTATTTAGTATGGCAGGATGTTCGATCACCGAGGTTATGATATGTTTCCCCTTATTCTTTTTCAGGTAGGCTATGCCTTTAAGGGCAAGGTTATCTGATTCGGTCCCACCTGATGTGAATATGATCTCTCCAGCTTCGGCCCCGAGAAGATCAGCGACCGTTTTCCTTGAACTGGCCAGTGCCTGTGCCGCCTCCTGCCCTATAGAATGAAGACTGGATGCGTTCCCAAAGAATTCATCATAAAAGGGCAGCATTGCATTTACAACTTCAGGATCGGGTCTGGTCGTAGCACCATGATCCATATATATCCGTACCACTTTATTATTACCTCGACTTTAGGGGTACATATTTCCCAATATGCATATAATTTCCTGAATCGGTAAATGTAAAATATAGTAATTAGTACGTACAAGATGTACTATCCAATACGTCCAATCTATTAATAAAAAGTGAAAATTAAACTTTTATTTGTTCCGGGGAAAAACCCCTTTTTACAAGCACATCTTTCATTCGGTTTTTATGATTTCCCTGCAATTCAATTGCATCGCCCTTCACCGTGCCACCACAAGCGAACTTGGATTTAAGAAAGGTTATTAGTTCATGTAGATCAATTTCATGTGGATCAAGACCTTCAATAACTGTCACTTCTTTTCCATATCTTCGCCGATTTATCTTCACCATGATTCGCTGTTGTTCCTTTGCGACCTCTTCACAGATACAAAGCTCTTTGGGAAGACCGCAAACGGTACACATTTCTGAACTCATTTCTTGAATTGTTCCTCCATAGTACGATTGATACAACATTATTATATTTAATGGCTTTGTATTGGTTGATACTGATGGTATTAATATATAATGGTACGCCTGTCGCTAATAATATCTCATATGCGAAAAATATTTTCAGCCAGATGCTGGGATTAATGCTGCATAAGAGCATACCTGAGGATTTTGCCCTTATTTTTATCCTTAAAAGACCAGGTACGGTTGGGGTCCATATGTTGTTTATGCTCTTCCCGATCGATATAATATTCCTGGATGCTGATAAAATGATATTGGGAACAGCCACACTAAAACCATGGATAGGTCACAAACGGATGAAGGGGGTCAAATATATTATTGAAATGAACCAGGGAACAGTAGAACGATTCAATTTGATACCAGGTGAACAGTTGACCTTTTGAATAGTTGAGCTTTTGGAGACTTTTTAATTTATTCTGGATCAATGGGTCATGGCAAAAAAGATTAACCGCAGAAAACGCGGAGGATCGCAGAGGGTTGTTATTTTTCTCTGCGTACACTGCGGTTTTCTGGATCGTCCAGAAAATAATAAAAAGTCTCGGTAAAAATATCATAACTTTTATGAGATGTATCGGACAATAACTCTATGGTAATATATATGGTCATAACGATACTCTGGCTGAACCGCAAGGATATGGATGGGTTGATAGATATACACAATGTACTTCCGGTTGTGGAAAATGCATTCAGGGAGCATGGCCTGGGCAGGGTCCAGATGCCGCCGAAGGTTTACCTGGATTTTAAGGCGCACAACGGCGACCTGCGCACTATGCCAGGTTACCTGGAAGACATGGATATCGCAGGCGTCAAACTGGTGAATGTGCATCCCGACAACCCAAAAATCGGGCTGCCTACAGTCATGGCCTTGATGGTATTGAATTCCACCAAAACAGGCGCACCACTGGCAGTGATGGATGGAACCAGCCTGACCGACCTGCGTACCGGTGCTGCCGGTGGAGTGGCTGCAAAGTATCTTTCAAGGGAGGATTCAAGGGTAGTGGGCATGATAGGACTGGGGCGGCAGGCAAGGACGCAGCTTCGTGCCATTATGGCTGTCCGGGATATCAGGAAAGTAAAGATATTCGACATGTCCGAAGAGTCTATGATTGCATTTAAAGTAGAGATGGAGAAGGAAATGGAAGTCGAAATCGAATCCGAACCCGATGCCCATGAAGTATGTGATTGTGATATCCTTGTGACTACAACCCCGGTGAAGAGTCCGCTGGTCAAGGCTGAATGGATCAGGGAAGGTACCCATATCAACGCTATCGGGGCAGATGCAGCAGGTAAAGAAGAACTTGATCCAATGATCCTTAAAAAAGCAAAGGTAATAGTAGATGACATCCCGCAGGCATCCCATTCGGGCGAGGTGAATATCCCCCTCTCAGCAGGAATATTTTCAGTGAACGAGATATATGCTGAACTGGGCCAGGTGGTCAGCGGCATCAAGCAGGGAAGGGAGAACGATGGTGATATTACAGTCTTTGACTCCACTGGTCTTGCCATCCAGGATGTGGTAACTGCAGACCTGGCCTACCAGAGGGCGCTGGAGAGGAAGGTGGGATTAGAACTGGAGTTATTCTGATTTCTTAATCCCCATCCCAGCAAATTAAAATCACATACTTTTTAAATAAGAAAGTCGAAGACTTATTTACATGTGACTAGTGACTTTGGTAGAGTCGTTAACTTACACGTGACAAGTGACTTTGGTAGAGTCGTCAACTTACACGTGGCTAGTGACTTTGGTAGAGTCGTCAACTTAGTATAAATGAGGGAATTAAATGAATTTAAATGCAACTTTCATTTCAGGAAGGACTGTTAACCAGGGTTGTAACCTGGAAAACAAGACTTCGAAAGCGTATTTTGATGCTGCAGCGTATTGTGAGATGAACTCAGGTGATGCCAGTTCGTTAGGTGTTGAGCCCGGAAACAATGTCAAGGTAACTACGGATCACGGAAGTGTCGTAGTGCCGATGGCAATTTGTGACGGCAACCCGGATGGTTTGGTGTTCATACCCATGGGACCATGGGCCAATGCGGTTGTAGACCCGGATACAAAAGGATGCGGAATGCCTGGATTCAAGGGTATTCCGGCAGTAGTAGAGCCAACTGATGAAAAAGCACCGACCATGCCTGAACTCATGGCCAGGTTAAAATGAGGGAGGTAGGATATGATAATCAAAGATGTACTCTGTCCATTCTGCGGATGTCTCTGTGATGATCTGGCAGTGGAAGTGGAGAACAATAAGGTAGTGGATGTGAAACATGCCTGTAAAATAGGCGCAAGTAAGATCATGGGCCATGACAGGATCAAGGCGCCCATGATGCGGGACGACAAGAACGGCGAGTTCAGGGAAGTATCCTATGATGAAGCCATTAATGAGTCTGCGAAGATACTTGCCAATTCCAAGCGCCCACTGTTGTACGGCTGGGCATCAGGCGTATGCGAGATGATGAAAAAAGGTGTCCTGCTCAACGAAGAGGTGGGAGGAATTATAGATAATACAGCCAGTGTATGCCACGGGCCGTCTGCCCTGGGTGTCCACGAGAAGGGACTACCCACCGGTACCCTGGGCCAGTTCGCCAACAGGTCAGATCTGGTAGTATTCTGGGGCTGCAACCCGGTACAGGCCCATCCCAGGCATATGAGCAGGTATTCAGTATTTAACAAAGGATTTTTCACTGCCAAGGGACGCAAATCAAGGAAAGTCGTGGTCTTTGATGTGAGAAAGACCGATACTGCCGAGATGGCTGACGAGTATGTACAGGTAAATCCCGGAGAGGACTATCTGGTTATTTCTGCCCTGCGGGCCGTTGTTGCTGACAAAGCCGACGTGGTCCCTGATAGCGTAGGCGGTGTGCCCAAAGAGAAATTAGTTGAACTTGGAGAGGCCATGAAGGGTGCAAAGTACGGTATGGTATACTTCGGTATGGGTCTGACACAGAGCCGGGGTAAATATAAGAACATCGATAATGCGGTGTCCCTTATCACTGAACTGAATGCCCATGGCAAGCACAGTATCTTACCCATGCGCGGTCATTATAATGTGACCGGTTTCGGTCAGGTGTGTGCCTGGGAGACAGGTTTTGCTAATGCAGTGGATATGTCAAGGGGCATTCCATACTATAATCCAGGCGAGACATGTTCCAATGACCTGCTGATGCGGGAAGAGATCGATGCAGCCATGGTCATTGCCGGGGATGCAGGAGCGCATTTCCCTGCCCAGTCAATTGCACGGATGGGAAAGGTACCTGTAATACAGGTTGACCCGTTCCACAACCCGACCACTGAGATGGCAAATATCGTGATACCAACCAAGGTATCTGGTGTGGAACTGGAAGGCACGGCATACAGGATGGATGCTGTGAGTCTGCGGATGCGCAAACTGGTGGATGTAGATTTCCCGTCTGATGAAGAGGTACTGGATAAGATAATTGCGAAGATAAGAGAGATTAAGGGGGCTTCATCATGAGTGAAATGCGAATCAAGAACGCAACAGTGTATGACCCTATCAATGGCATAAACGGTGACTTGATGGATATTGCCGTTAAGGACGGCAAGATAGTGGACAGCGTGGGCGGCAGTGCCCAGACCATAGATGCCGGAGGACGGCTGGTCTATCCTGGCGGTGTGGACGCACATACCCATATCGCTGGCAGTAAAGTGAATGTGGGTCGTATTATGCGGCCTGATGATTCACGCCTGAACAATAAACCCAGGACAAAAGTGACCCGGCCTCGTACCGGATATACTGTGCCAAATGTATATTCTATGGGATATGGATATGCTGAGATGGGATATACAACAGCTTTCGAGGCTGCTGTTCCTATCCTGAAAGCAAGGCATACCCATGAGGAACTGGAAGAGATACCCATCCTTGATAAAGCCGGCCTGACCCTGTTCGGCAGTAACTGGATGGTCATGGACGCAATCCGTGAGGATGATCTGGACAGGCTGGCGGCATATGTGGCCTGGGGATTGCTGGCATCACGTGGCTGGGGTATCAAGATCGTGAACCCTGGCGGAGGTGAAGCATGGGGATTCGGCAAGAACGTGTCTGGACTGGATGACCCTGTTCCCAACTTTGAGGTTACACCCAGGCAGATAGTAAGGCAACTGGCTGAAGCTAATGAGAAATTGAACCTTCCCCACAGCATTCACCTGCATTGCAACAACCTGGGTAAGCCTGGTAACTACGAGACCACACTGGCAACTTTTGATGTCTGCAAGGACATTAAATCCAAGCGGGACCGTCAGTCACTGCATGTAACCCATGTGCAGTTCAATGCGTGGGGCGGTAACCACTGGGGTGATATCGAATCAAAGTCAGAACCAATTGCCGATTACCTGAACAAGAACGACTTTTTAACCATTGATATGGGCCAGTTGGTGTTCGGCAGTGCTACCACTATGACCGCAGACGGTCCGGTGCAGTATGCCAATGCCAGGCTGCTTAAGGCCAGATGGTCAAACGGCGATGTGGAGCTTGAGGACTCGTCAGGTGTCACACCACTGGAATACCATCCACAGAGCTATATCCATGGTATCATGTGGGCGATCGGACTTGAACTGGCGCTGCTGACCAAGGACCCATGGAAGGTGTTGATGACCACGGACCACCCCAACGGCGGGCCGTATGTAAACTACCCGATGGTCATGACAATGCTGATGAGCAAGAAGAGGCGGGAGAAAGAAATGGAAAAGATAGCTGAGCTGACCTTTGATCGCACAAGCATTGCCGGCATTGACAGGGAACTGGACTGGTATGATATTGCTATCAAGACCAGGGCCGCACATGCTAAGGTGCAGGGAATAATCGAACTGGGCAAAGGACATCTTGGTGTGGGTGCTGATGCAGACATTGCCATCTATGATATTAAGCCTGATGAGACTGATGCCACTGTGGAGTTTGATAAGGTGGAAGCTGCATTCAGGCACGCTGCTTATACTATCAAGGGCGGTGAGATTGTGGTAAAGGACGGTGAGATCACTGCTACTCCCAAGGGCAGAACCTACTGGGTAAAAGCTACGGCTCCTGCTGATGGACATGAGCGGATGATGGAAGACCTGAAGATGAAGTTCAAGAAATACTATTCTGTGAACATGGCCAATTACATGGTACAGGATGAGTATGTGGAGCATCCGTATGTGTTTGAAACAGGGTATCAGTAAAGGAGGTGTGAAGAATGCAGACAGTTACTTTAGTACCAAAAGAACAGTTTAAGATATCTGTTGAAGCTGAAACGATAACACCCGACAATTTTGCAGGCAAGAGCGCTGATGAGATCGGCGCAGTTGTGGCATACGAGGGTAATGCGCCCAGGCCTTTGTCAGAGTTGTTCGAGATATCGGTTGACGGCAGCGCTGATGCGGCTGATGACGTGAAGATAGAGATAAACGGCAATGTGAACCGGGTAAAGCGTATCGGTGAGGCTATGACTGCCGGGCTCATTATGATAAACGGGGATGTGGATATGAGATGCGGCGCTAAGATGAAGGGCGGCACCATCACCATCAAAGGTAATGCGGATTCCTGGGTCGGCCAGGAGATGACGGGCGGCGAGATCAATGTCCAGGGCGATGCATCCTATTATGTGGGTGCCGGTTATCGCGGCGAAGCCTGCGGCATGCGCGGCGGCAAGATCACGGTGTTCGGAAATGCCAATGATTTTGTGGGTGAGCATATGTGCGGCGGCGAGATCGTTATTAAGGGCAATGCCGGTATTATGCCGGGGGTGTCCAACAAGGGCGGCAAGATCGTCATTGGGGGCGATACTGATATGCCTGGCAGTGAGATGACCAAGGGTACCATTATCGTTAAAGGTAAGGTCAAGGATATGATGCCTGTGTACCAGAAGGAAGGCATTGAGTCCGTGGACGGCGAGGAGTTCACCAAGTATGTTGGCGACGTGGTCGTTGACGGTGTGGGTGAGCTGTTCGTTAAGTGAGCGAAGGATAGAAGTTTTTGTGTGGGTAAGTCCCTTTTGGGGTTAAGGGGCTGCCCCCACGTTTTGTTTTTATGAATATTTTTAAATGTTGAGAAAAGTATATACTTTCCTGCAGGCATGGAAGGTAAGCGTGTCATGTTTCAACGCTTACAGGCATTTGCACATTTGTGATATGATCAATGGATTTCTTCATCTCAGAAGGAAGCGGGTCATTGTGTTCAATATATGACTCAATTAGTTTCTTAGCAACATCCCGGGCAATTTCCATAGTTTCGGCAATGGTCCTGCCCTGTGCGATTAAACCCTGTAGAGAATCACCGGTGGCAAGGTAGCCCCCATCCTCTAATTTTTCAATCTTTATCGAGATCATATATTCTGTCATGATTACCACGGTTGTCAGTTGTTTTAACAATGCATAGGACTGATTCTACTTTAATATTCTTACCCGTCCTGTTTAATACCCACCTTATTCAATTCAAGGCAATCATTAAATACTGTGAAAACTAAAAATACTGTGTGAATCAATTATGCTTGGTGAAACAAAAGTCTCTAAAGGATACCAGACCGTAGTACCTTCAAAGATACGAAAAGCCCATAATATCATCCCCGGAGACATCCTTGAATGGACTGACACTAACAACGGGATACTAGTACATCCAAGAAAAAAACGGACACTGGAAGACATAATAAGT
>JAUVLO010000054.1 GCA_030600695.1 Methanosarcinales archaeon
GCTTATCCACCATACAGCCATCCAGATCGTGACACCTGCCACAACTATGGCGGCAGGGGACAGGTTTTCAGGTCCGGCGAGTAGGATTAGAATAAATAGGAGCGGGCCGAGAACAAGACCTAACCTTTGCCTTATACCTTGTTTCACACTTACATACTTAAAATCATTGTATTTAAATCATATTCAATTCATGTGCTTGTGGAGGTATGATAAATTGCTTAAAAAATTGATTATTTTGCTGGTGTTGTTTACATTAATAGTAACAGGCTGTACAGAAAAGGATTCTACGACTATCTCAACAAGTGATGGTGATGTGGATATTAGTGTCAGTGTTCCTGGAGGCTCTGAAGATGAATGGTGCCCGGTCGGAGCTTCATGGGATGCTGCAAATCCGGATACTGATGAGACGTCGAGCATGGAAATCATAGGTACTGAGACAGTCGATGGTGTTGAAATGTGTAAGGCTGTCCTTGAAACAAATACGGATGATGAGATCGCAAAAATGGTATACCTGTTCTCAGAGGACAGCGAGACTTTCGAATGGACGTATTATGATGCTGCCGGGAATATTGTCTCACAGATGAGCATGAAAGATGGCAAGATGACTATGATCGATGAAGAGGGTAATGTGGTGGAATACGGCGGGATGACGTAACGCTTTGGATATTTCAAATGTCAATATAGTTACAGTTTTTCCCCTTCCATCCCTGGGATGGTGGAGGGCTTCTCTTTTTTACATGTTCATGGCGAAACCCTGACGCAATTATCAAAACCCATACCTCACCCCCGAAGCTTCCTGCGGCAGTTTCACCCGTATTGTGAACTGGTACAACACCCTGCCGCCCTCCACCCACTCGACGAGCAACATCGCATAGTCGCCGAAGTGGAGCGCCGCCTTTCGGTGGCGGATGAAATGGAAAATACTATCGAGGAGAGTCTCAAACAGGCAGAGCGCCTGCGCCAGAGCATCCTGAAGCGGGCCTTTGAGGGTAAACTTGTGCCGCAGGACCTCAATGATGAGCCAGCAGGAGGTGCTGCTGGAGCGGATAAAAGAAGAGAAGGCGCAAAGGGAAAAAGTAAAAGTAAAAAGAAAAGTAAAACGTACAATGGAATAAAACACTTTCACAGTGCTTACCAAAAGAAGATATGATTACTGACCAATAGAGATTTGAAAATGGATATTAAGAAACGAATATTTGAAAACCTGACTGAAACTCAAAAATACGCTTTGTTACTCCTGAGTGCAAACAATTTTGAGCCAATCAAAGGCAAACTCTGGTACCAAAAGGAACTTTTTCTTTTATGTAAAAACAATGAAGAACTTGCAGATGACGCTGATTTTGAAGCCGATTTTATGGGACCTTATAGTGAAACTGCAGATGAAGAATTAGAACAGCTTGAATCTGCAAGTGTTGTTGAAAAAGAAGGAAATAAATTAAAATTAACTGGTCTTGGTCAGGAAATCGCAAAAATAATCAGTGAAAATACCACTGCCGAAGAAAAAGAAATGATTGAAGATTTCAAAGATATGCTGAATGATTTGACCGAAGATGAATTGCTTGGTTTCATATATTTTACTTATCCTGAAATGACCGAAGAGTCAATAAAGATTCAAAAAATAAAACCCAAACGAAAAAATATTGCATTAAATCTCTATGCAAAAAGTAAGATTAGTTTTGGGAAAGCCCTGGAAATCTCAGGTATAAATATTGATGATTTTATTAAAGAAGCTAAACTGAAAGGGATTCAAATATATTCATAGGTACTCTGATTATGAAAATTTTAGAACACAAGTTATTTTATAAAGTAGGTTTGGATTTACAGGAATAATTTTTATATAATGCTGTTATTTCGTTTAATTGGTGATGTAGATGCGTGAAGGTGTATTGATATCTATTAATGAAGAAATATTTAATGACGATTGGATGCAAAAACTCCTAAATGGTATTCCACAAACATACGATACAAAAAGGATAGTAGATGCTTATGAAAATATGCCAATTTATTTTTATTTAACAAATGAAGGAATTAAATATATTGGAAGGATTTTGAATCCCAGTGATGGCTATCCAGAATTGGTTATTGAAAATGAATTAATACGACCAATGGATATTGATATGATGAGGAAAACTGGAATAATAAAGAAAAATCCACCTCAACAAACTCAATATCTTGATTCGAATCAAATAAGAAAAATTGAAAAATTTGAGTGATTCCAGATATTTTGTATAGATAATCCAGTAAAAGAATATTTTGGTAAGTGGGTTTTGAAGATTAAAAAAAAAATCTTTGGATACTGATTCAAAATGGCAAGTGTAACTTCAACCATAGCACAGCGCCTCTGGAACTGTTGCAACGTCCTGCGCGACGACGGCGTAAGCTACGTGATTATGTAGAACAACTGACCTATCTGGTCTTCCTGGAAATGGCCCACAAGCACACACACCCTAAATCAAAACCCATACCTCGCCCCCGAAGCCTCCTGCGGCAGCTTCACCCTAATCGTGAACTGGTACAGCACCCTGCCGCCCTCAACCCTCAAGTACTTCGAACTCTCCTTCTTGCTGCCCCCCAACACCTTCATGATCCTGGCCGCTGCATGCCTGGCACTGGATACATTTGAAATATAGACATCAATCCCCCGCTTAATATCAAGAAACTCATAGTCTGCGCCGCCACAGTATTTTTCGATAATGTTACTTACCGACCTGGCCTCATCCCCGGTTATCTCCCTGTCTGCCCTTACCTGCAATATGGCATCATGTCCCATAGTGCAATTCATATAGGGTTCACTGATATATCATTTTCGACACATCAGCCTTGTGCGCACCTCATCACTGCCCGCAAATTCCATCAATTCCTGCCACCGCTTCTGCAACTCACACAGCCTCTGGAACGGGTCTAACTTCGGCACTGCATCGGTCCTGGCCAGTTCGATATTTCTTAGCGCCTCTTCACTGCCAGCAGTATCGCCCTGTTCAAGATACTCTTCTGACAGCAGTCTGCACGTACCCTCTATCTTTTCCTCAAGGTCACTTCTCAGGAACCTGCCCGGGTACGGGTCAAGGTCTTCTGGAGCCACCCTTACCATCCCCTCCATTTCTACCTGCCCTTCCAGTTTCGCCCGCTCGTAGATGAAACGGTATATGTCCTCACGCAACTGCATCCACACTGGATGGGACTTGGGCGGCGGCAGGTGTCTGATGGACAGCTTATTGTCCAGGAAGAATGGGAAACCGAACATCCTGGCATTTATCAGGTAATCTATATCCTCACCCCTGGGAACATCAGGATCGAATGGCACCACAGTGAAAAGTTCCCTGTGTATGACCATATTCCCGCCGAACACGAAGGGTGTCTCCTTCAACCTGGGTTCGGTCCATATTATCCTGTCAAAACCCTCGTCCATAACCTTGTACTGGCCCCAGTATTCCATCCAGGGGCTGCGTTCCTTCATAGTACGGTTATCCCCATCTGACTGAAGATAATACCCGGCCACTGCATGGGCGGTGCTGTCCCCCACCACACTGCCTATAAACTCCTTTGCCTTCCCTATGAACTGTGTGTCCTCGAATACCTCGTCGTCATCGATAAGTACTGCCAGATCCGAACCCAGTGCGTGCGCAATGAAAAGGCACAGGTTGCGGATATTGGAATATCCCCTGAGTTGCAGCAGGGGAACATATTCATCCATGCCCCGGCTTTGCAGCAGGCCGTGTATCTCTCCCAGGTGGGACGGAGCAAACAGCTTTATATCCACACCGGCAGTTCTGGAAGCTTCATCGATAATACCAGCTACCTTTTCCTCAACCCTGTCCTCAATATCCCCTGCCGTGGCCGCAGCGATCACCACCACCTGGAAATCCTTATCTTCCAGTACATCCAGGCTTTGCAGTGCTCTTAGCAGTGTACCGTCCTCATCCAGGGGGGTGGGATGGTCGTACACGGCATCTCCGGCTCTCCAGCCATCCTTGCTTTCCCGTGCCCAGTACGATGGTATTACCATACAAACTTTCAAAGGTCCACCCCCTTTCCCGATACTACTATCCCACTTATTACTATCCCACTATCTTCAAGCCTGACACCTTCACCGTAGGCGTAATAATATTACCCAGTACTCTCGTGTCACGGCCCGCACCGCAGATATTCTGCAGCAGTTCGAACACATTCCCGGTCACCATCATGGAC
The DNA here is from genome assembly GCA_030600695.1 of Methanosarcinales archaeon. Lineage (GTDB taxonomy): Archaea > Halobacteriota > Methanosarcinia > Methanosarcinales > Methanocomedenaceae > Methanocomedens_A. Next base: position 4,189 of record JAUVLO010000054.1, read on the forward strand.
CTGATCGGGCTGCCTACCTCCCCGTCCTCAACCAGGAACGAATTACGGGCTTCCACACTGAAATCCCCTGAGATGGGATTGGCTGTATGGGCCCCGATAACCGAACCTACCAGCACCCCTTTTTGCGTTTCGCCCACAATATCACTGGCTGGATACTCTATCTTCAGGTTCCTTACATCAATATAAGTGGTCTGGGCATAATTACTCCTCACTGCACTGCCTGTAGACTCCACACCATCCTTACCTGCCGTATATTTATCATACAGGTAAGTACCCAGCACGCCGTTCTCCAGGATTTGGTTAATCCTTGACGGTGTCCCTTCATCATCCGAACGGGACGATCCGATACCACCCTCCAGCAGCCCGTCATCCACAATATCCAGGCCGTTGGCACCTATTTTCTCTCCCAGTTTACCAGCCAGTGATGAGCGTCCTTTCTGGATACTCTCGGAGTTTAGTGAATTGATAAATGTACTTTCCAGAATATCGGCTATTGCAGTTGGTTTTAACAGAACGTCGGTCCTGCATGTATCAACATCCACACCACCTACACCTTCAAGCGCCTGTCTGGCAGCCTCGCTGCCGATGCGGTAAAAATCAATATCAAGGTTACGGGAGATATCGAACTCATAAGCAGTGGACATCTCATTACCATCCCCTGCCCGACACTCAATAAAACCATCGATCCTTGTGGAAGCTTCCCTCACTTCAACACCACTGGAGTTCAGTATCACATAATCAGACCCCAAACATGTGAACTTCCCTGACGTGGGTCTTGCACCATCCAGCGATACCGCCCCATTGATCATCTTCATGGACAGGTCGATGCAGGTTTCCACATCTATATTTGCTATCCTTGGATCGTGGATGCCTTTCACCGCCCTGTAATCACAAGCCTGCGGCAGTCCGGTCCAGTCAGGGTCGCTGTGCCGCACCCTGGCAGAACTTGTGGCGGATTTTGCCGCATCTATGATGCGCGCCGGATCATTTGTGGACGAAAAACCCACTGCACCATTCACCACTGCCTTGACACCAATTCCCTTTGAAAAACTTTCCCTGGCAAGTTCGATCCTGTCCATCTGGATGTCCACATTAACACTGCTGGCCATAAGCCCGAATACTTCCACCTCATCGGCACCTGAGTGCTCTGCAGCTTTTTGCGCCTTTTTGGCCATGTCATAAATAATATTGATATCACTACTCATCCGCTTCCCCCCACCGTGGCCTCTGAGACCAGGATATGCGGCGACCCATCACACACAGGCGCAAGCTGCCCACCCTTGCCGCACCTGCCGGATGTCATTCTCATATCACCGGCAGCCATCTGTATATGCTTTAAGATATCCAGTGTATGTCCTGAGAGTGAAACATCCCGAACAGGCGTGGTCAGTTCACCATTCTCAACCAAAAACCCTCGCTCTGCATTGAACTGGAACACACCCTCACCCGGATTTACCTGTCCGCCGCGGCTGCCGATCAGGTAAATACCGTCCTTTATCCCGGATAACATCTCTTCGAAACTGGAATCCCCGTTCTCGATATAAGTATTGCTCATCCTGATAATAGGCCGCGCCAGCCCCTGGGACCTGGCATTACCAGGCCGGCCGGTATCCGGAAATAGTGCAGCCGTCTCCCTGTTATGCAGGTACGACTTCAGCACACCCTCTTCTATCAATGTGGCGGGCCTGGATTCCACGCCTTCGTCATCGACTGGATAGTAGCCATACCCGTGCATGGACGGGTCGTCCACAACCGATATACAGGAAGAAGCGATCTGGCTGCCTATCTTGCCTGCAAGGATGGAATTACCCTCTGCCACATGGTCCGCCTCTGCTGCATGACCCACAGCCTCGTGGATGAACACACCTGCCAGTTCCTGGTCAAGTATCACAGGCATCCTGCCGCCTTTTGGCACACTTGCCGATAACAGGTCCCTTGCAGTATTCCCTGCCGTCTCTGCCAGCTCCAGGGCGTCATACCTGTCGAACAGCTCATACCCGCACACATTGAACTTGCTCTCCCTGCCCATCTGGAACACGCCATTGCACGAAGCCACGGCAGTTACTGCAAACCCTGTCCGAACCTGGCTGTATGAAACCTCCACGCCCTCGGAGTTACTATATTCCACTTCAGTCACGCTTTCGGAATACATTACAGTGGAACTTGACACATCCTGTACCTTTGCCCGTTTGTGGATCTCAAGCAGAAGTTCTACTTTCTCCTCTATGGGAACATCGGCAGGGTTTTTTTCAACTGCCGGAAGGTCATGTATCAAAGGAGATTCCACCGGGGCCAGGTCGATACCCGGTCTCGGAGATCTTCTATGTGCCTGGCTGGAAAGCTTTGCTGCCGAAAAAAGCATGCTTTCAGGGTCCCCGATGTTGTCGGATGAGACAATACCCCACGACCCGTTGACCAGTGCACGGCAGGCTGTTCCACTGGTATAGTTATTTGATATTTGTTCTATCTCACCATTATCTATAAAAATGCCAAGTCCTGAACTTTTCAGTACCCTGATGTCATGGAAATCAACCTGTTGTGTGTTCAAAGTATATCCCTTCCTATTGAGGTGCCGGCATCGGTGACCCTGGAATATTATCAGTTAAATTCAGGTTCAGCTTTGGAAAAGCGTATGATTTCTTAATGGTCTTGATCAGTTTTTTCTTTTCGGGCCCAATAAGGCTTTTCTCCAATACTTCGGTGATATTGCTCACAGGGACGATCTCGATCTTGTCCTTGTATTCATCCTCGATCATGACATCACCCATGTTTGATTTGGGTATGATCACGGTCTTGATGCCAGCCTGGGCCGCAGCTTCTATCTTATAGGTCACGCCGCCAACCGGAAGCACGTCACCCCTTACTGACAGCGACCCGGTCATGGCCACTGACTGGTCCACCGGGATGTTCTCGAAAGCTGACAGCACGGCAGTAGCTATACTGATGGATGCACTGTCGCCTTCCACTCCTTCATAGGTACCGATGAACTGGATGTGTACATCCATTGACCTGGTGTCGCTGCCACTTACCTTCTTGATCAGGGCTGATACGTTATCAACAGCTTCCCTGGCAATCTTCTTGAGCATACCTGTGGCTATGATCCGACCTTCTAAACTGGACTGGGCAGGCGTCACCTCTGCCATTATCGGAAGCATGATCCCTGAATCGCTGCCCATAACCGCAAGGCCGTTAACCCTTCCCACCTGGCTGCCTTTTTGTTCGAACATCTTGTAATCTTTTCTCCGTTCAAGGTACTGGTCCGCGAGCTGCTGTTCCACAGACCTGGCAATACTCTTTGCCTTAAGCACATGTTCTGCAAGTGTCATACCAGCATTTTCAGAGTGCGCAATATCACCCGCAACCCTGATAAGGCCGCCCAGGTCCCTCAGTTTCAGGGTCAGGTGTCCTTTTCTGCCTGCCCGGCGCCTTGCTTCCATGATGATCTCTTCTGTGGCACTCCTGTCAAAATGGGGTATTTTACCATCCCTTATCACTTCCTGTGCCACGAACCTGACAAGTTTTTGCCTGTTCTCGACATTGTCAGGGATGATATCACTCATGTAGACCTCGTAACCGTAACCCTTGATCCTTGAACGCAGTGCCGGGTGCATTCCCCTCAAAGCATCAAGGTTACCGGCAGTGACCATGGTGAAATCGCAGGGAACAGGTTCTGTCTTTACCATTGCACCTGAGGAGCGCTCGCTCTGGCCGGTGATGGAAAATTCTCTCTCTTGCAGGGCTGTCAGCAGGTTCTGCTGGGATTCCAGCCCAAGGGTATTGATCTCGTCTATGAACAGCACACCTTTATGCGCTTTATGTATGGCTCCGCCTTCCACCCTGTCATGGGCAGGGGTTTCCAGGCCTCCGCTCTGGAAAGGGTCGTGCCTCACATCACCCAGCAGGGAACCGGCATGTGCGCCTGTGGCATCCACGTATGCGGCTTTTTCCTTACCTGCATTGGATACCAGGAGTTTTGGTATGTATGCCTCTTCTTTTGGCATGAACTGGCGCATGACCATGAAGATCAGTACGGCAGCGATGATACCCCAGATCAGCGTCTGGGTATAAAATGAGTAGATAATTATGCCAAACACGAACATCATGATGAACATGTTACGGGCTTGCGTCCGTTTTCTTGCTTCCTGTTTGTGGGCGTCCACTATCTCCTTGCCCTTGCCGGCAGGTACTACCCTGATCTTCGGTGTATTGTTGTCCTCAGGATTATTATATACCAGGACATCCTGCAATTCCTCTTTTGGCAGAAGATCTGCCATGGCCTTGGCCAGCATTGACTTACCTGTACCAGGTGTACCCAGCATCATAACATGCCGCCGCTGGTTGGCCGCCTTTCTTACTACTTCCACTGCATGTTCCTGGCCTATCACCTGGTCTATCAGTTCCTCGGGAACCTGGATATCTGCGGTGGATTCAATATCAAGACCGCCCAGAAGGTCGTCAGTGGATCCGGAATCATTGTTATTAGTATCTGCCACGTTATTCTCCTTTAATATAATTATGTATTATATAAATATGCTCTGCGTTTTTTCTATATACTTGTTTTTTCTATATCCTTGTATCTGCTTATTTGTTTATATACTTAATTTAGTCGGGTTGCCAGTCTATTTGATCCAAGCCATTTCCAGGTATACCTGAAAACCAGTAATGCCGGTATTCGCCAGAGTTAAATAGATTATTACACAACAGTATTTGCATGAACCAGGATAAGGGGTTGTCAAAAGAGGAGATTATACAAAAGGTAGTAAAAGGAGAGATGAAACTCTACGCCATTGACCAGTTCGTGGATGCCAGGGAAGCAGTGGACATAAGAAGGGAAGCCGCAGCCCGCATGACCGATACAGAACTTGATCACATGGGCAGGTTCTCCATTGATGAAGCAGAAGCTGCAAAACGTAATATTGAAAACATGATCGGGGCAATCCAGATACCACTTGGAATGGCCGGGCCTATAACTATCAATGGTGAATATGCCAGCGGGGATTATTACTTACCCCTGGCCACCACAGAAGGGGCACTGGTAGCCAGTACCAACAGGGGCTGTTCGGTAATCTCGGCATGCGGCGGCTCAAATGTGAGGATATTCAATGACGGCATGACCCGTGCACCTGTTTTCACAGTAAAGGATGTGGTCCGGGCCAGGGAGTTCGTTGACTGGGTCAATGATCCCGGGAACTTCGAGGCCATGAAGGCAAAAGCATCCGAGACCACCAGGTTCGGGGAACTGCTTGACGTAATGCCCTTTGTGGCAGGGAACAATGTGTATCTCAGGTTCAGGTTCGATACTAAGGATGCCATGGGTATGAACATGGCGACTATTGCATCTGAGGCCATTTGCGATTTTCTAACAGGACAGCTTGATGTGGAACTGGTATCACTCTCAGGCAATGTATGTACAGACAAGAAACCCTCTGCCATCAATAATATTATGGGCAGGGGAAAGACTGTTGTGGCAGATGTGGTCATTCCGGGAAATGTTGTCAGGCAAAAGCTCAGGACAGAGCCCGGATCAATGGCAAAGGTCAATTACAAGAAGAACCTGCTGGGTTCGGCCAGGGCCGGAAGTACAGGATTTAATGCACATGTGGCAAACATTGTTGCAGCCATGTACCTTGCCTGCGGCCAGGATGCTGCCCATGTGGTGGAGGCCAGCAGTGCCATTACCAGCATGGAACTTACAGATGATGGCGACCTGTACTGCAGTGTGACGCTGCCTGCCATACAGGTTGGCACAGTAGGCGGGGGTACAGGTATTGCCACCCAGCGCGAGTGCCTTGAAATGCTGGGAGTGGCAGGAGCAGGAGATCCACCCGGTACCAATGCTAAAAAACTTGCCGAGATAATAGGGGCGGCAGCACTGGCCGGTGAAATATCCCTGATAGGTGCCCAGGCTGCGGGACACCTGGCGCGGGCACACAAGCAGATGGGCAGGTGATGAGGGAACATGGAAAAACAAGATCATTCCCTGTTCGACCAAAAATGCCCAACCTGCGGCAGCTGGATGGAATCCATTGTCAGGAAAAGTACCAAGGGCAAAGAAGTGATCACTTACTCATGTAACGAGTGCGGCCTGAACTACAGTGTAGATAAGTAATTTCTCATGTCATTATGTTACAATGTTTTAAAAATTGATGTCTAGATAGTAACATTTCTTTAAATGATAATTATTTTAATTGTAAAATACAATTATCTCTTATTGTAATTTAATGGGGTGAATTCTATCAAGACCATAGATGAGGCGTTATTCATCGAATTGGATGATGATAACGCCAATATAACCATAAGCGGTGTTCCTGTCTTACTGATGTCAAAATCAACTTTTGGATCGCTTCATAAAGGGATATTAGATGCATTGGGAAAAGGTGCCAGACCAATGTTCTATACGTCAGGATATGATGCAGGAAAGAACTCCGCACCTGTAGTTATCAGGCAGTGGAAATGTAAAACAACTGATGAAATAATCAGCGCCACCATCCAACAATTTACCCGTTATGGCTGGCTACTTCTGAAAGATATTGAATTGTCTGATAACCAACGGGAGATAACCTGTACAGTGATAAAAAGTGTTGAGGCTATGACCCATACCGGAAAAAGCGACACTCCTATCTGTTACTTTATGGAAGGCTTCCTATGCGGATATATGGAAGTAGTATTCAATAAGAAAGACATGATGTGCGAAGAGATCAGTTGCCATGCAATGGGAGATGATGTCTGCCGATTTGTAATAAAACCAAAGTTCTGGGAAGAATAAGAATTATGGCAAATATTCAAGAATCTCTATGTGAGATACTGAAAGAACTAAAAAATACCGGTGATATCGAGGCATCGGTCATCTCAAGTAACCAGGGCCTTGTCATGGTTTCGGACGTGCCCGAAAATGTGCCTGAAGCACGTTTGGGTGCTTATACAGCAACTATTATGGGTTCAGCTAAAACCGTTATGGAAGAAATACAACAGAATCCGCCGAATATGGTTATGATCAGGTCCCCTGATGCTATAACTATAATCATGGAAGCGGGTAAACTCGCAATACTTAGCTCACTGTTCAGGGATGAAATGAATATAGGTCTTGTGATCGTAGAGATGGAAAAAGCCTGCAGGAAAATATCAACAATACTGGAATGATAATAGATGACTGGTTTGATAGTGATATTGTACTGATAGATACTTATATGTAGTGACCGACTTTACTTTCCCATTTTAAACAGGGGACTGAGAAGGAACAATCCGATAACTACTATGGTTGCACCTGCCGCTGCCGTTCACCATCAGGATATCGGGGGTGTGCTGAAGTTTATTATATGCTGATGTTATGGCCAGTCATCCACTATTCAAAAAAAATTAGTGGTGCAGGCGGAATTATTTGATGTTATATCCAAGGTGTTTAAGCATTTACAGCCAATTAGGGAGACAATGAATCCCAACCACAGCAATCGTGACAATGGGGTTGTAACTACAGCATTACTATTGGCAGCTGGAAAGGGAAGTCGTCTTTATCCTCTGACACACGACACACCGAAATGCCTCACAATGGTTCATGGGGCATCCATACTTGAACGACTTGCCATCAATTTAAGCAAGCAAGGCTTCAAACGTCTTGTTGTGGTTACAGGCTATCAGGAAAAATATATTCGTGCGTTTTTAGGAACGCGGGCTTGCGGCATGACAATCGACTATATTTTCAGCCCTCTTTATGCGACAACCAATAACATTTATTCACTCTGGATGGCACGTGAAATTATCAATGAGCCGTTTCTGCTGATT
>JAUVLO010000018.1 GCA_030600695.1 Methanosarcinales archaeon
CCTTGCTATCAGGCCGTCCAGCCTTGGTCCCCTTTCAGGGTCCTCTATCATGTGCACTTCGTCCATAACCACAGTGCCCACATTACCAAGCCTTTTTGCACCACCTAACCTCAGCAGGTGGTCGATCCCCTCGTACGTGCCCACAATGATATCAGAATCAATGGAAGTGCGCATTTTCCCAAGTTTACCCTTGCCCCTACCTTCACCTTTGCCCTTCCCAATGCGGCTTTGCCCAACCTTCAGGGCTGTTGTCAGGCCGAGTGGGGAGTATTTGTTGGTGAACTGGTCATATTTTTGGTTAGCCAGTGCCACTAACGGGACCAGGAAGAGCATCTTCCCCCTGCCTGCCAGAATGTTGCTGACTCCCCCTATCTCACCGATAAGGGTCTTGCCTGTGGCAGTGGCAGATACTACGAGCTGGTTCTTCCTGTCAAGCAGTCCGGACTCGATGGAAATCGACTGGACCGGCAGCAGTGTTTCGGGCAGGATACTTTTCAGCCGTTTGTCCAGTTCCAGGTCATGTACCTTGACCGGGGTGAAATGGCCGCTGGCATTGACACGATCAAATAATGTCAGTTCACGGTCCATTTTTTTAGGGTCAAGCAATACCAGCATACGGTCCAGGTCACGGGTCCTGAGCAGTTGTGCAAATAACCTTTCAACGCCTTCCTCGGTCATCCTTTTGCTGCATAAATGTATTTCCCTGTGGAGTTCAGATAAGGCGCAGTTCTCACATATCAACTCGCCACTGAACCGCACTGACCCTGTATCCACAGGTGTATATCTTCCCTGTGAAATGCACAGGCGGCAAACCTGCGCTTGTTCATACCCGAGCTGGTAACCATCCAGCATTTCAATAATTTCCTTTCTGGCAGTAGCATCCCCGTGCCCGGCCACCAGTATAAGGTCAGCCATCCTGAGCAGTTCCACGGCTTCAGAAGGGGGTCTCAGGTCTTCGGTCTTACCGTCTATAACCCTGAACTTAAATGGCCTGGGGCCTTTTTGGGTTTGCTTTAATACCAGGTTGCCTGTAAATGAGGCCGTATTGCTGCCGTTTTTCAGGAATAGTAATCTAATGGCTGATCTCAGGGGCCTGATAAGTATGACAAGCGACATTGTATCAAGAACAGCTATTTTTTCAGGTCATACAATTCATATGCCAAACCTTCGGATTCGAGCCGGTTTAACAATGGGGGGACCTCTTCATCCACAGACACTACAACCGATGATACTCCGTGGAATGCAGCTTCTACTACCGATTCCTTAGCCCCGAACATAACATGGGGCTCCCTTCCCACCTTACGTAATGCGATAAGGGATTCCACTCCAAGGGCACATATGTAATTGTTATCCTTTACCAGTTCCTCAAGCAGGTCCATATCCACCTGCCTTGAACCGCCACGCTCTACCCTGGGGACCTTGCATACCTTGATATTCACATCTTCAAGTTCGATCAACCCGTGCAGGTCGGTAACGCCCACATCCTCACTGGCAGTGGCATCTGAAATAAGAACCCCGGTGGCTCTATGCTGCTCTTTTGTATTGGCATATAAAAGACCGTTGCGCATCACAAGAGATACTTTCCGGCCAGCCTTGTAATCCTCATCTGCAATGGCAGTCCACACCGAAACATGACTGATGATATCTTCCATCACGTAGTTGGCATACCGCCTCAGTTCAGCCGTGCGCTCAATTACCCATTCGATTCCTTTTTTTGTGACCTTATAACGTACCCGGCCGTCAGAAAAGATCAGCCCGTCATCTGTTAGTTCTTTAATATATTCAGAAACCGCCTGGGGAGTTATTCCAACCTTTTCGGCAATCTCCCTCTGGCGTACATTTGGCTGATGGGCTGTTATTTCAACAAGTATCTGGAATTTAGTACTCTCTTTTTTACTGTGAAGCAGGTCTATCATTCGGTAGCACCGACAAATTCAATTCTCTGGCCTTTAACGAGAACTTTGTCTGAACGCCGTGCCACACCTCTCAGATACAGCGGGGTTGCACCTATGGCCCTTGATAGCCCGGCCATGGACTGGTTTCCGTTCGCCACCTCTGTTTCAATATGCGTCATCATATCCCTGATCTCGTCATCACGACTGAAAGTGATCATAAGCAGGTCAGACAGATCTTCAATGGAACACTGGAAATTTACCTGTATCTTTGAATAAGATGTGTGGAATTCTTTTTCAGGTTTTTTCCCTGGTTCAGGCATACGCCACTTACTCTCTACCAATCCACATTTTTTCAAAATACTTAGACTTTCATCTACTTCTATCGAAAGCTGTTCTTCAAGTTCGTTCGTTGTATACCAATCTGCAAGGAGTATGTCAAAAACTTTCTTATGGGCATCCGACCCGAAAGTTCGTAAGAGTGGGACAAGATCCGAGGGATCATTGATAATACGAGTTCGTTTACCCATTTATTGTAACCTCTTATTCTATTATATGGTCTTCTAATTTGATAAACGTTTTCAAGTAAATCCCCTATCCGGCCAGAGCAACTTGAGCAAATAATATCATATGATTTTGCAATAGAGTAGAATAAATAAAGGCAGTATTAGAAACTGCCCCCCTGTTCGCAGTTACTTGACGTATAGGAAATTACAAACGCATTTCGATATCGATATAGGTAATTTTCTTGGTTTCAATCAAATCTTTTGACAGGATTTACAGGATTTACAGGATATACAGGATTGGATCGTATCCTGTCAATCCTGTTTATCTTGTCTGAAATTTCCATTTTCTTGAGTACATAATCTTACGGATCATATACTATTGAAACAGCTTCGCAAAAATCACAATAATTATTTTATCCATCCGAAAAATAATTTTCAATATTCAGGTTCCAATCCATCGATCTTGGAGAATGTCGCATCAGCTTCCTTCCTGATGGCCATTCGACCCCGTTTTTCCTTTTCCATATGAATAGCTTCCACAGCAAGAGTGTACAGATCATCAAGTTCTGCAGTGGTTTCCAATGTCAGCACAGAAAGCACTTTAGGAGTCTCTCCATTGCGGATAATCACACCCTTGAACACATGACCAATATGCGATGAGAGTTTGTCGATCTCACTTGAGATATCATCAATGTTAAGGTACTTCCGGTCCCCACGAAGAATAATCATCGCCCTGCTCCCTTCTTCATAAACATCAGATGAGAACAACAAACCACTGGGAGATAAACTATCGTGGATCACAGTCTTTATGGCTGTATTGTTGTCACCTTTTGCAAATCCGATAGTGGCAAAACCTGCTCCTCCAGACATGACGGTCTTGAAATCACCCAGGTCTGTTACCATCATCATCTCACTGTCAAGGGCTTCAAGCAGGAACAGCACCCTTTCGGCTACCATTTTGTTAATACCGTCATAGGCGGTCTGTATATCGCCTCCGACATTCTTCAGGAACTGGTTATCTGCCAGTATAATACCGTCAGTTTCGCTTTCACGCATTTCCTTTAGACAAAAAGCAGAGTTCTGCAGGTAAATAGTCCCCTCTTCCCGGAAGGGCAGGACCATAATGGAATAAACTGGAAAATCATACCTGTTCTTCAATTCTTGTATCAGCGGAGGGCTGAACGAAGACCCGGTACCGCCCGAGGATGAAGAAATAACAAAAGCAACATCAAAATCTCCTCTTTCAGAGATATTCCTTATGATCATATCTTTATTTTCATTAAAGCATTGTTTACCTACAATGCGGTTGGCACCTAAACCATGCAAGTTGGGGATATGTATCCTATCCTTGGCCTTTGTATAGCGCATCTCTTTTAAATCGTTAATTGCGGTGTTGATAGCAATTGTTTCAACCCTGGATGGGAATTTCTGGCGTGAATAATATTTCGAGAATTTTCCGCCACCAAAAGCTTCCTTATTGATGGAGTCCAGTATCCGGTTGCCGCATTGTCCAACCCCGATAATTAAAACATTTAACATTTTTAACACTCCTTTATGCCTTATTCCCGATCTATTACATCCTGAACTGACTTCTTCTCCAGTATAACCATCCTGCAATGGCAACTATAATAAGGACCGGCGCAACATATATGTAAAGTGGATATTCTGCAAGGTAATCATATTCACCTTCCTCTACATAGAACATGCCTGAGGATACTTCTTCACGAATTTCATCTACGCCATTATTGTATGTCAATTTTACTATCAGTTCGTTGGATCCGATCTCATCAGCCTGTAATGTGATCGTGTAGTCTTTTTCGTATCTGGCCCCATAGACACTTTCCTGGATAACAGGCTTTTCACTGATAATATCGATATCCTCGGAACCTGAAACATATGTCATGTTCCCTGGAATGATGGGGTCTATACGGATGGTGGATGCGGGAACGTCTTTTGGGTTTTGTACATGAATTGTGAAAGTGATCTCTTCCCCGCGTTTTAGTTTTGTCTTGTCTGCTGTTACTTCAAGGTCAATTACGGAGGTTTCCACAGCTTCTGATGCTACGGTGACCGTTGGACTGTTAGAGGGGGACGAATAGTCATCATCGAACACAGATGAAGAATATGTAGCAGTGGCCGGGTTAAGTGAAAATGTGCCGTTGCTGGCGGCCTGTATCTCATAAATGAACATCTGGGTAAACGAACCACCAATACTAAGTTCTGTTGGGTAGGTGGTATAAATGTTGGATTTGAATGTAAATCCAGGTGTGATTCCAGGGTCAATGGAGATACGTTTTGCTATACCATTTCCATCATTCTTTGCTTTTATCGTTACCCTGATAATATCCCCTATCTTCACATTGGTTTTATCCACTTCTTTAGTAAGTGTTAAAGATGGTTCACCGATATAATTGGCGTTTGAGACTCCCCCGTCAACGGCTGTTTCGTATTCAATAGTTATACCTGTGGTGGTTATATCCATGATAACATAACTTGTAGTATAATTTAAAGTTTCAATGGATATTTTTTCTGAACCTCTTGAAAACAGAAGATATATGGTATTGTCCATATCTTTAGTCCGTGTGACATAATCCTTAAGATTCGTGTAGCTACCATCTGATTCTAACTGAAATATCTCAATAGTTGGATCGACCTCTCCCCCATATAAAGTATTTGTTACCTGTATCACATAATTGTTAATCTGGTAGCCATCACTTTTATCAATCCTCTCTGAATAAATAATATCAGCACTTGTGATACCAATAGATAATATCACGAAAAATAAGAATAACAGAGTATGAATAATTATCCGATTACTTTTCAATTTTTATGTCCTCTCGATAATGTAATGACTATTTAATGTTTTAATATCCCGTAAATCTTTTTCATTAACTATCATAAAAGATATATATTTTATGACTTCACTTGCGTTGTACAATCTGCCTACCAGATATTACTTGCTATATATTGTTTATCAAATGTATTTAAATTTTCCATTATTATGTATCAAGCTATTAATATAATTGTTTAGTATATAATTATGATGAGTTACTGAATGAAAGCAGTAAGATCAGTGGGAAATGCCCCCAGGTCTAACAGGGTGCCTGTGATTATTCCATGTCACCGCATAGTCTCAAAACATGAGCCTGACGGCTATTCCGTGGCAGTTGGACTTAAACTGGAACTGTTGAGGCTGGAATCAATTGATATTAAACTACTTATCCGGGCTGTTCCACTTCGGGCGGCGTTACATTGAACCATTGCATAAAGGTCTTGCGCTGTACCATAAATTCCGAGAATAACTTGACCTTAACAATCCTTGTTTCGCCCGGGCCGAAATAGGCAACTGTTGAATTGCTTACATTGGTACCTGGTTCACATTCACTTTTTGTCCAGTCATAAGCATTGCATGAACTTACTGTAATTGTGAAATTCCCACCATAGGAATCATTATTGGTAAGACTGAAAGAATATTCCGTGCCCTGCTGGTCATTTTCAAAAATTGTTCTACCTTCCAGTTCCTCATAAGTAAAATCAGTCAATGTCCGGATAACCGAAGTATGGCACAGGGGATCAGACGGGTAGCTGTCCGAGTTATCTCCGTAGCCATCCCCATCAGTATCAGCCCATTCTTCAGGGTCTTCAGGAAAGGCATCGGCTGAATCAGGATAACTATCGCCATCACTATCAATGCTGACATTTGCATCCAGGGGGTCCAGGTCAATGCTATCCATATAGCCATCCCCATCAGTATCAGGATTGAGGGGGTCAGTTCCGTCATTCTTTTCAGCATTATCCCCAATACCGTCACCATCAGAATCCTCCCATTCACCAGGGTCTTTCGGGAAGGCATCTATTGGATCGCTATGCCCGTCACCATCTGTATCCGGTGCTTTCAGGCATCCTGCACAGACTGATGATACAATAACTATTAGTAATATAATTAAGAACTTTTTTGTTGCCACATCAACACCTGTTAATATGTTTGATAATATTATCATTCGTTATATAATAAGATTGGATAATAAGATATATAATTTTTCTGTATGTGGTCCCCTTATTTTTTCGCATCGAACTCTTTTCAAAGTAATTATCTAACCACCAATAAATCCAGAATCCTTTTAATATCGTTTGGTCTTTTGGAGTATTATCACACCACAAATTAAAGGTTGTCGCCCACGGTTTTACCGCAAAGAGCGCAGTGTTCGTAAAGACATTGTAACCTTAACTTTGCGTCCTTTGCGCTCTTTGCGGTGCAGTATTTCATTAATTATATATTTTAACAGCCATACCTGCCGGTGGCAGCAATCTCCACCACCCAAGGCCGCCGCCCGCATACCACTCCCCCAACCCACGCCCGGTACATGAGCATCCGCATGCAGGCACCGGTGCTGGAGGGGGGAAGCGCAGAAAGGAAGCAGGCTGGAATTATTTCATTATTAACCACGGTTCTAAACTCGCACGAATCCACAAGGCTGGCTGCCACCCTGCCGCCCTGGCGGGCTGCGGTGGCAGGGGGGCTGAATTAATAGCAGCGAACTCAAAACGAACTCGTACGAACTCTAAGTTCGTGTGAGTTGGTACAAGTTCGTTGCTAATTAAAAGCATGATATAAATTATATATTTCAACAGCCATGCCCCCTGCCGGCAGCAATCTCCACCACCCGAGGCCGCCGCCTGCACACACCTCTAACAACCCACGCCCGGCACATGGGCATCCGCATGCAGGCACCGGTGCTGGAGTGGGGGGAAGCGCAGAAAGAAAGCAGGCTGGGAATTACTTACCAAAAGCAACCAAAAAAAGTTATTCGAAGGGAGAGCTGACCCCTCCCTCTAAATCTCATTCTATACTCAAAACAGCCCGGAATTAATGAACATTGCCGAAAACAGGATGGCAATCATATTAACCACCTTGATCAGTGCATTCAGTGCCGGACCTGAAGTATCCTTGAACGGGTCGCCCACTGTATCACCTACCACAGCCGCTTTGTGAGCTTCAGAACCCTTGCCGCCGTATGCACCGTCTTCGATGTACTTTTTTGCATTATCCCATGCGCCGCCACCGTTTGACATCATAAGTGCCATCAACAGGCCCACTACAATAATACCGATAAGCAGACCGGCCAGTGCTTCTTTGCCCAGTAGCAGTCCAACACCCAGAGGTACACCAATGGCCATCACGCCCGGGAGTGCCATTTCCCGAATTGCTGCCCTGGTCACGATGTCCACGCACTTGCCGTATTCGGGTTTTGTCGTGCCTTCCATGATGCCCGGTATCTCCCTGAACTGCCGCCTGACCTCGTTGACCACTTCAAAAGCGGCTTTACCCACCGCTTTCATTGTTACGGCACTGAACAAAAATGGCAGCAGTCCGCCAATGAACAGGCCAACCACCACAAGCGGATTGGAAAGACTTAATAAATGTGGATTTTCCATTAATCCTACTTTATGCGTATAATCTGCAAATAAGGCCATTGCGCCCAATCCGGCAGAACCGATGGCATATCCCTTGGTCACTGCCTTGGTGGTGTTGCCCACACTGTCTAAGGCGTCAGTGATCTTCCTGGTCTTTTCCGGCAGTTTTGCCATCTCAGCGATGCCGCCTGCATTATCCGTGATCGGGCCGTATGAATCAAGGGCAACGATTATGCCTGTGGTGGAGAGCATGGCAGCCGCTGCGATTGCGATACTATAGAGACCGAGGATCTCCTCTCCCTGAACAAAGCCTCCGCCAACATAGTATGCTCCCAGAATGCCAAAAGCTATCACGAGCACAGGTACGAATGTACTTTCAAGACCTACTGACATACCGGTGATGATATTGGTTCCGGCTCCGGTCTGTGACGAAGCTGCGATAGATTTCACAGGCCTGTATGAAACAGATGTGTAATACTCAGTGATCACTACCATCAGGACCATAATAGTAGTACCGATAAGGGCAGAGTAAAAGAACCGCATATCGCCCATCAGCATATCGGTTATGAAATAGAACATCACAAGGCTGATCACAGCCGCAGCAGCCACGCCTTTGTACAGCGCTTTCATGATCTTCTGGTCATCGCCTACCTTAACAAAGAACACTGCAATGATGGATGCCACGATGGCAGCCGAACCCAGCATCAGCGGGAACAGAATGGCATTTGGGAACTGGTCGATAACAAGTCCACCCAGCAGCATGGCCGCCAGTGCGGTGACCACATAGGTCTCGAACAGGTCGGCACCCATGCCGGCACAGTCGCCCACGTTATCGCCCACGTTATCTGCAATGACACCAGCGTTGCGCGGGTC
The DNA here is from genome assembly GCA_030600695.1 of Methanosarcinales archaeon. GTDB lineage: Archaea > Halobacteriota > Methanosarcinia > Methanosarcinales > Methanocomedenaceae > Methanocomedens_A. The sequence continues at coordinate 8,687 of JAUVLO010000018.1, forward strand.
GTCTTCTGGTATACCGGCCTCTACTTTACCTACCAGGTCCGCACCGACATCGGCTGCCTTGGTAAATATACCGCCGCCAACCCTGGCGAACAGGCTGATGAGACTGGCCCCGAACCCGAAGCCTATGACCATGTCCACGCTTTCTGGTGTTGCACCGAACAGGATAAAGAAGCCGCTGGTACCCAGTAGTGCCAGGCCAACTACGGCCATACCTGTGACCGCGCCGCCCTTAAAGGCTACGTCCATGGCCCCTTTGAGGCCTTCTTTGGCCTTGTTTGCGGTCCTCACGTTGGCCCTGACCGAAACGTTCATGCCAATATATCCGGCCAGTGCCGAACTTACGGCCCCGGCCAGGAACCCTATTGTGGTCTTCATGTTCAAACCGTTTTCTTTCGGCAGTACTATGAAAATGATGACTGCCAGTATTACTGCCACAATGGCAATGGTCTTGTACTGGCGGTTCAGGTACGCCATTGCACCTTCCTGTATTGCGCCTGATATCTCTTGCATTTTTGGTGTGCCGGGGTCGTTCTTGAGTACGCTCTTAGCAAAAATGCCGGCAAACACCAGACTTAATAATCCTGCCAGGGGGGCAAGATATAATAATGTTGATGGATCCATTAAATTCCTCCTTTTTCATAAATGTTATTGAATATATCCCTCTATTGATTCTGGTTATTCTTAATTATTAAAAATTTTAGCATTGGCTAAATCCGGCATTTTAAAGGCTTACATATATTAAAAGATTAACGGATTCCCATTAGTCTGCCACTATAGCATCAATAAGCCGTTGGATTGCATCTCAAAGTTTTCTAAACTATTCTGGATAATAGTACAAATTTTAGAATCGTTTAAGTCTAATAATTCGACAGCGTCGTTCAGAATAAAACCTTTCTTTTTCATTTCCTAAACTCCCAAATGACGATAGGCTTCTGTCCTTGCTGTACCTTACAAAAACACATTTATCCCCACACTCCCGCTCACCACATACAATTATATACTTTCAAGTAAATTACTTCAAAGTATATGAATTTCATCGGCAGAAAAAAAGAACTGGAAATCCTTACAGAACGCTTCAATAGCAGCAAAGCCGAATTCTTATTGATCTACGGCAGAAGACGGATCGGCAAGACCGAACTGGTAAATAAATTCATATCAACAGACCATCCCGGCATTATCTTGATCGGCAGGGAAGAATCAAAAAAACTCCAGCTCGACCGGTACTCAAGGCTGCTTGCCGAATATTTCAACGACGACCTGCTAAGAAAACAGGGTCTCAAGGACTGGGATGCTTTCTTTGAATATATCTACCAGCAGGCCAAAAAACAGCGGTTCATACTGGCACTTGATGAGTTCCCGTACCTGATAAAGGACGACAAGGCCCTGCCGTCCATATTACAGGATTACTGGGATACCAGACTCAAGGACAGCGGCATCTACCTGATCATTCTTGGGTCCAGCATCTCCATGATGGAGAAGTTGATGTCATACAAAGCTCCGCTCTATGGCAGGCGAACCGGCCAGATAAAACTCAATGCGCTGCCGTTTGCAGATGTGGCAGGTTATGCAGGGGACATGGAACGCGCTGTAGAACTGTACAGTGTGTTCGGAGGCACACCTGCGTATATCACACAAACAGACCCTCTACACGACGTATACTGGAATATAGGCCGTAACATCCTTAGATTTGATTCGTTCATCTACAGGGATATCAAGTTCATACTGCTCGAAGAACTTGAGGAGCCCAGGTATTATTTCTCTATCCTTGAGTCTATTGCCAGCGGTAATGTAACAATGGGTAGGATAATCAATTATACAGGACTTGCCCGCAGCCTTGTCGGAAAATACCTGAATGTGCTGATCGATCTTGGAATGATCAAGAGGGAAATCCCTGTTACTGATTCCGTGAAATCCAAGAAAGGGTTGTATTCTTTCAGGGATAATGCATTTGCATTCTGGTTCAGGTTCATCTTCCCTGCCGAGGATATGATCGACCTCGGGCATGGAGATGTGGTGCTGGAAAATATTAAAAATGGGCTGAATCCTTATCTCGGCAGGACATTTGAAGATATTGCAAAGGAATTCCTGTGGCTGTTGAACTATGGGGAGGCTGTACCATTTACGTTTTCAAAACTCGGGTCATGGTGGTATAAGGATACAGAAATAGATATTGTAACCATGGATACAGGGTCCAATATCTTTTTTTGCGAAGTGAAATGGAAAGACCTGAGTGCAGCGGAATCACTGGTTATAATCGACCGGTTGAAAGAAAAAGCCGGGCATGTCAGATGGCATAATTCTGACAGAACAGAATATTATGGAATTATTGCCAGGAAAATAAAGGGAAAGAAAAGGCTTATTGACGCAGGTTATTATGCTTTCGACCTGAAAGATTTTGAAAAGTGGATGGGAAAATGAAATACGCATGAATATCTCATTTCTTCCCGCTCACCATATACACCACAGCCCCCACCGCCATCAACCCCTAGTAACTTATAGCCCTGTCAAGTATGGCAATCCCCGCAGCCACGCCCGCATCCACCCCAACCAGCACGAACACGCCCACGATTGCGAACTCCACAGCCCCCAGGCTGCAAAGTACGACAGGTAGTGCCAGCAGCAAAACCCAAAATATCACAAATACAATTCATTCTCGAAATTAATACTATCGTAGCAAGCATAAAGTCGGAAATTAATCATACCATAACAAATATAAAGTCGGAAATTAATCATACCATAACAAATATAAAGTCGGAAATTGATTATACTACAACATGGATAAAGAATATATCACCAGGCTCATCTATGAATACAACCCCCATATCAAGGGGCTGAGCATCGAAATACCTGAATTCAAGCGTGAGCTTTATTCTGACATATACAAATGGCTTGATAAAAAACAGGCCATCGCCATCGTTGGACTCAGGAGAACAGGGAAAACAACCCTGATGCGGCAGATAATCGAAACACTTGGCAGTAATGCCGCATTCTTTTCCTTTGATGAAGAAGAGACCCAGAAAAAAGAAGTGCTGCTCTTTGTCATAGATTATTTCATAAACAACCTCAAATCCGGGTACATTTTCCTTGATGAGATACACTACGTGGATGACTGGGAAGGTGTACTCAAAAGATATTACGACCTGAAAAATATAAAATTCATAATATCCGGCTCCGAGTCCCTTGAGTTAAGCAAATCCAGGGCAACACTGACAGGCAGGATGGTCACATTCAAACTGGAGCCCCTGAACTTCCGGGAATACCTGAACCTGAGAGGGAAACAAACAGATGCAGGAAACATTGCATTTGACGACATGGCTGCAATTGAAGACCTGTATACAAAGCTTATCACAGAAAAAGAGTTCTTCGAACATGAATTCCTTGAATACCTCTACAAAGGGGCATTTCCCGAACTGGTAAATGAGGACGATGAGTCTGTCATAAGAAAATACATAAAAGAACTTGTGGTAAAAAAGATCATCTACAGGGACATACCCGCCATATTCGAAATCAGGAGAAGGGACCTGCTGTTCGAACTTTTCAAATACTCATGCAGCAATTCATCCAATCTATTCGAGATAAAGAACCTTTGCAATATATTCAATGCCAACTACGAGACCGTTAGTAACTACCTGTTCTACCTGCGCTCGGCCTTTCTGGTCAGGATCGCTGAAGTATATTCAAACAGTCCTGCAAAACGTGCGCGCAGGAATAAGAAGATATATGCTGTACATCCTTCGATAGCCTTTGCCCTTCTGGGCTATAAAAGGGATATGCTGGTGGAGCAGGTACTGGGCCGGTATGTGGAAACCATCTTTGCAGGCGAGTTTTTCTGGAGGGACAAACAGAAAAATGAGGTAGATGTGGTATTGCAGAATGAGTCCCTTGTGCCTGTGGAAATAAAATACCAGAATCATATAGTCCCTGGTGACCTGAAAGGGCTGCATAAGTTCATGAAGACGTTCGGGTCAGGGAAGGGGATAGTGGTCACAAAAAACCTGTTTGAAAGCAGGGTTTTTGAAGATAAGGAAATAATGTTCATCCCTGCCTGGTTGTATTTATTGGTGAAATAAAATAGTTATTTCGTGTCCGCTGCTAAGATTGCCTATTTCTTCCCGCTCACCACATACACCACTGCCCCCACCGCCATCAATCCCCAGTAACTTATAGCCCTGTCCAGTATAGCAATCCCCCCCGCCACGCCCGCATCCACCCCAACCAGCACGAACACACCCACGATTGCGAACTCCACTACACCCAGGCCGCCGGGTGTGATGGGAAGAGCAGATACAAGGGCTGCCGACAGCGCAACAAACACAATCAGGGACAGGCCGATGTGGATATTATGCAGCGGGGACAGCGATTCCACCACAAAGTACAACCGGGCGGCTTCCATGCCCCAGATAAGTACGCTGTATATGATTATCAGCACAACAGAACTCCTGCCAGCTGATTCATGCAACCCTTCGGCAAACTGTGTGAATATTGGCTGTATCTTTGACGGGAGTTTGTCGGCAATAGTGGTTTTTCCTGAGGAAAAGGCTACCACTACCGATATCAGCAGTACCAGGACTGCAAATCCAAAGGCCAGCGATACCCTGATCGCCTGCGGGATGTCAGTCCCGAACACCATGATACTGGACACCCCCATCAGGATGACCAGCACCAGTACATCATAGATGCGCTCCACATACACAGTCCCGTAACTCTTTGGGATGGACACGTTCCATGCTTTCTTTGCAAGGTATCCGCGGTACACATCCCCCATCTTGGCAGGGACCAGGGTATTGGCGAACCAGGACAGCAGGAATATCTCGCTGGCATCCTTCAGTCCCGCCCTGACACCTATATTGTTAAGCAGCAACCTCCATCGCTTGCCCCTTATGGGTAGCGAACCAAAATACATGAGAGCAGCCGCTGCAATATAGCCCGGCCTGGCGCCCCTGATGACCTCCAGTATCCTGTCAAACTCCATCCTTGAGAACAGGTAATAAAGCACCACTGCCGCCACAGCGAATGAAACAATGGTCCTTGGCTCGGTAAGCCTGCTTACAGGTGAGACCGGGCGTTCATCCTCGATCAACAGGTCTCACCACCTGGTAAATATGAACATTAGGGTTAAAATAAACCAGCCTGAACCTGTCCTGGTTGTTCATGAATAGCTTCCTGGCATCACGGCCGCCGTAGCGCTCCTCCTCCACGCCGCCAACATAGATGTATTCCACATTGTACTTATCAAGTATCTGGTTGACAGTGTTAACATCACTGGAGGTGTACACCCTGGGCACCTCATACCAGCGCTCATTGACAGTATCAGCACCGTTACGCCAGTTCTTCTCATGGCCTGCCCAGCCCAGTACAGTAGGCAGGCCCGTAAATGCGCTCACATGCGTATTCAGTCTATATGCCTGTCCGGGACTTTGCAGCACCACCGGGGTACCGCTAAGGTTGTCCAGCCACATTATGGCGTTATACTCATTTTGATATTGCTCTTCCAGGTAGGCTGCGCCGTCAAGGGTGGGCTGGCCTTTGAAATTACCTGAACGGGAATAGGTGGCAAATACCGGATATGACAATGCTGCCAGTACCAGGATGATCGATATGATCGCAAATCCCTTTTTCTTTAGATCATCCATATCCCTGATAGTAGCTATATTGGCCAGGTTGGCCATATTGCCCATATCTTCCATATCCTCCCGGTTCCAGAGCCAGAGGTGATAGAACGCAGCCCCTGCCGCCAGTGCCCAGACTATCCAGTGCTGGACATATACCTTGAATACCGTATTGAACCTGATGTACTGGGGGGAAGTGATACCAAAGGAATCCTGGATGTAGAAAAGCTCGCAGAACAGTGACAGCAGGGCACCCAGCAGGATCAACAGGAAGATGAACTGGACGGAAGGGTCCTCTTCCTTTACCAGCAGGTACATGGACATAACAATAAGCGGCAGTATGATGACAAGTATCTCGATATGGGTCAGGTATGCTGCCACAATTGCAATCACAAGGCCTGCCAGTATCATTTTCATATCAGGGTAATAGTAATCATAGAAATAGAGTATGGAATATACCAACAGGAAAAAGAGCATTATTCCAAACACACCCAGGTAGAATATTATTCCGGTCTGTCCATATGTCACAAGCCGAAGCGAATGGGATACATTACTGGAAAGTAGATGGTATGGCAGATATAACAAAATACTGGAAATAATAACTGCTGCGCCCACTACTGCCAGCTTTGCCAGTTCCACGGGATGCACACTAAAAATCCGGTCTGTAAAACCATCGTTTTTACTTTCCTTTGCAGAAACCCTGATCCTCCATGCAACTAGGACCATCACAAAGAAAATGGCGTACGTGGGATAATCCCAGGAGTTTAGCGGGAACATGAACCCCAACAGGAGGGTAATGACAGCCAACAGCGGGATATTGTATTCCTTTCCCCCGCGCAGCAGGTTAAGCAGCAGGGCGATCATTAGCAGCTGGAAGGCTATAGCTATCATGTGGGCGTGCAGGTCTGCCTGGATAAAACTGAAATAAGGGAACTCGTTGATGGTGTTGGGAATCACCCTGCTGGTAGGCCAGTAGTTGTATGCAGCCAGTCGTGTCAACACATCCCCGGCAGGGACATTGAACACACTATGATACTTGGGCACGAACAGGGTCACAAGCAGCTGGATAAAACCTGCGGGATTGCCGAATACCACAACAAATGCCATGATAATTAGCGCAAACACCCTGTTGTTACCAACCAGGTCCTTGCCAATGCCGTACGCTGCTGTAGCTGACAGGGCGAACATGGTTGCCACACCAAGATTAAAACCAATAGGAGGGAGCACGTTCGAGAGCTTGATAAGGTTTGCTGCCACAAGGTATCCAAAATAATAGTACTGCATCGGCTCGCCCGAGAGCCAGGGGTCCATAGGCGGGAAGCTGGTACTGCGAAGGATCATGTTAATGAAGCTCATATCCATTAACTTCTCACCGCCTGTCCAGTAGATATCAGGGCTGTATGCCCTTATTATGACAAAGACCAGGAATGCTGATGTGAACAGTACTTCAGTCCTGACCAGTGCTTTCCTGTTACAAGGGAATCCCTTGAACGAAAATATTACCAGTGAAATTGCAAGTACTATGAGTACTGATAATCCTGCGATCACGGTGCCATAATTAAAACCCATGTGGGTCAATACCCATGAGAAGTATGTCACAAACAGCAGACCCATTATCTTGGTCAGGGCTATCCCTTTGTCTTTCAGGTTCCCAAATATCCAGGTTGTCAGCGGCAGGGCTGCAAACCCTATTAATTCAAGTACCAGCCACCATTTTATTATTTCAAACCATTCCATGGAAGTCTCGCCGATGTTATTTGTTCTTCTTAATATCTAACAATTCGTGCCACTTAATATTGAACTGCGTGAGATACAGTGCCCCGAATACCAGTGTGACAGAGTTCTTGATAATATGGTCTATTACTGCGGCTGCCGCTCCCACGTATCCTGCAATACCAGCTATCCCGAATACAATGGTCAGGGCGCCCTCGTAAGTACCAATGGCACCGGGTGTGATCGGAAACATCTTTGCCAGGTTGCCCACAGCCACTGCTAAAAATACGATGGCAATTAGTGTGGTGATGGATGCGGCATTGTGCACGAATGGAAATGCAGTGAGCACAATATAGCATGTGAGTATATCGATGGTCCAGACCGCCAGTGATGAAAAGAATACCACAATGAAGTCTTTTACATTCGAAGATACGGTGTATATCTCGTCAATGAACTTTTTGGCAATACCGGCCACCATGTCAGTGTAGTCCCCTGAACTGGAAAACCTGAATATGATGCGCTCCGCCGGGGATAAGCCGTTCCTGCCCCGCGAGGAGAGGAAGAAAATACCAGCAAAGAACAGTACGATAACAGCGGCTGACGAGAGTATGAGGGGCATTACCCAGTTATCCACTGACCTCTGGGCGGTCACCACCAGTACAGAGAGCACCCCAATGACTGTTATGGCTATGATATCAAATATCCGCTCCACTGCCAGCGATGACATGCCAGTGGTCAGGGGGATGTCCTTCTCTTTTTTCAGGATGTATGCCCGGGAAATATCGCCTATCCTGGCAGGCAGGATGACATTGGCTGACTGGCTCATGAATATTGTACCGATGATGAAGTTCAGGTCGTGGTGGTGACCCAGCCGCCTGAGTATGTGCTGGTACCTTAGCCCCCGCACTGGCCATGAGAACAGGTAGACCACCACTGCTAAGCCGAACATCATTGGTGATGCCGATGCTGCAGCCTGCCATACATCCTCGATCCCCACCAGCGTGAATATCAGGAACAACAGCATCAGTGCCAGCATGAACGTGAATATGGTCTTGCGCCTGCGCCCCATACGCGGTGCGCTCAACTGCCACCAGAGCCTCACGATCTGGCTGCCCATACCGATGACGTCCTTTACCAGATCGACCTTGGTGGCCCCGCCGTGCCGCCACCGAACCGGGAACTCTTTTACTTTATAGCCCCCTTTCTGGGCCCGGACCAGCAGTTCAGTGTCCCAGAACCAGTGCTCATCCTCTACCGAGTCCATAAGTTCGAACAGGGATTCACGCTTGAATGCCTTAAACCCGCACTGGTGATCGTATAGTTTCGAACCCAGCATGTTGCGTGTGAGGAAATTGAACCCTTTTGATGCAAGACCGCGTTTCATGGAGCGCTTGACATCACTGGAAGGCATCATCCTTGAGCCTGTGGCAAAATCGTATCCTTCAGACCTTATGGCCTCGATAAGTTCTTCAAGGTGGGCCATGTCGGTTGCCAGGTCCACGTCAATATAACATAATATCCTGCCACTTGCAGCCTTGAATGCCCGGTTCAGCGCCCTGCCCCTGCCCTGTCTTTCATCACTGTGGAGGTGTACTACATAATCCAGTTCAGCGGCCATCTGGGATGCGATGCGGTCGGTGCCATCTGTGCTGCCGTCCTCTGCGATGATGATCTCGAAGGAGCTGGTGATACGGGACAGGGTTTCGGCTGTGGTGACTACAGTATCATGGATACGCTCTGCTTCGTTATAGGCAGGTAGTACAAGTGAGATCTCCGGGGTAATAGCTGATTCTCCTGCTGTTTTATTGGATTTAATTAGATTGAGTTAAATTTATAGTCAAAAACATAATATCTTTGACATATATCTTGAACACTTTGCGCTCTTTGCGTCCTTTGCGGTGTATGATTTTGGTCACCGCAAAGGACGCAAAGAGCGCAAAGATAGTTTAAATTATTTGGTTCTTGACTATAGTAAATTATGTTAGATTTAGTAGATTATTTTGGACTTCGTTAGGTAGTATAGGTATCACTGATTAGGTTATGAATATTATAATCTTTTGTCCGGATGTTCAGGACAGCCTTTTTTCGACTTTCCTATACCCGTCCTCACCGGCCAGGTGCTGTATCAGGGGTCGTATCTCATCACTGAACCAACCTTGTTCGATGTACTGTGGATAGATTGGGAGACGTTCCCTGAGAACAACATCCCTGCCCACTTTTCGCTCAAGCTGCTCCAACGCTGGCCATTCATGTTCAGGATTGATGTGATCGATAGTCACTGGGGATATGCCGCCCAGGTCAGTCGCTCCGTATTCGATAAGCACCCCGGGTGAGATAAGGTTGGGCGGCACCTGTATAGTCACATCATCAGGAAGTATCTCCCTTGCCAGTTCAACGGTCCTGATCATCTCATCAATCTTTGGGGGCGGGTGATGTTCCATTGCCGTACCCGACTTGAGTGTAAAATTCTGGATAATGACCTCCTGGATGTGTCCGTATTTCAGGTACAGGCAGGCAATCAATTGAAGGGATTCGATACGGTCCTCTTCTGTTTCGCCGATACCCACCAGCAGGCCTGTAGTAAAAGGTATCTCCAATTTGCCGGCATTTTCAATACTTTCTATCCTGACACTAGGTTCCTTGCCCGGACAATCCTCATGGGCCTGCAAATGAGCAGTGGTCTCAAGCATCAACCCCATACTGGCATTTAATGGTTTGAGCAGTGCAAGTTCCGCGTATGAAAGCACTCCAGGGTTGCAGTGGGGCAATAGTCCCATTTTAATAGCCATGCGGCACAGGTCGAGCAGGTAATCCAGGGTGCGGTCATACCCGATAGCCTTAAGCCGCCTCAAATATCCTGCATCCTCATCAGGCCGCTCGCCAAAAGTAAAAAGTGCTTCAGTGCAGCCGCTCTTAGCACCTCTCTGGAGTATTTCCTCTATTTGGGCAGGCTGCATAATATATGCCTGCGGGTCGTCCGGGCTGCGCCTGAACCCACAATAGCCGCAATGGTTCCGGCACATGTTGGTAACAGGGATGAATACATTCCTGGAATACGTGACCACACGCGAATGTTGTGTTTCCAAAAGTTACCACCTGAAAAAGATTGATAGACTATTTGACAAATTTCTCACGGAACCTCTTTATCTGTTCCATGCTACCAAGTATAGCCAGGGTCATATCCTCCTCGATCACAGAATGAGGGTCAATGTCTGAGCTGGCCTTATCTCCTGCATAGATCCCGATCACAGTGCAGCCGATGGTATTGTGCAGGTCAATTTCGGCCAGGGTCTTACCTACCAATAATGAGGACGAACTAACTGTATATTTCTCTATCTCAATGCCCTCGTACATCATTATGGTCTCTTCCCTTAATGGATGGTCATGTGCCAGCAATGCGATTCGCCCCAGCATCTGGCCGGCGATTATGGAAAGCGATGCAACATAATCGGCACCTGCTTTGTACATTTTGTCAATGGAATGGATATCATTTGCCCTGGCCAGAATAACACTACTGGGGTTCAGCCTGCGCGTCACAAGAATGGCAAAAATAGTATCCGGATCAGACCCAAGGGTCATAATAACAGTGGAAGCTCGTTGAACAGCCACTTTTTTGAGGGTAAACTCTGATGCAGCATTCCCTGTGAGGTGGGTGAAGTCCACATCCTTGAACACTTCTTCATCAGAGTCCACTACAACAAAAAGCACACCTGCCGAAGTCAGGCGTTTTACAACTCTATGTCCCACATCACCATATCCCAGCACAATGGTGTGGTTATCTATAAAATTCATTGTTTCATGCATTAGTATCCCGTTTGTGTTTATTGTGTAAATTTTGTTTGTGTTTAATGTGTAAGTTGCTTACATTGGTCATCGGTTAAGGAGTTTGACAGAGTCGGTATATATTATTTTCCAAAAGACCAATAATTTCATACGATTCTCCAATTTAATTTAAATCGAACACGGATGACGCGGATTTGACGGATTTTCACGGATTTATTTTTTATCCGTGCGCATCCGTGTCATCCGTGCAATCCGTGTTCTATTACAATATTACTCTTAACCGATGACACATGAAGTTGCTTATGGTTAATGTGTAAGTCGTTTGAATTTCTTCAATTGTTCCTTGTTGCCAACTACCAGCAATATGGAATTCCTCTTTATTATATCATATGACCTGGGGTTAAGGGACAGTTCGCCTCCTTTCCATATCCCTACAATATTGGCACCTGTTAAATCCCTTATCCTGGATTCTTTAAGACTCTTATTCAGCAGACAGCTGCCCGGGTATATGGGAAACTCGGTAATCTCAAGGTCATCCATGAAAGCTGTACTGTTGGTTATCCTGTCTATCAGGGGTTCTACGGCCTTGCGTCCAATGAACGAGCCAAGCAATGATTTCGGCGATATCACTCTGTTGGCACCGGCATATTTCAAATAATCCGAATTGCTTTTGTCATTCACGATTGCCAGGATCTCTACCATGTCACAGAATTCCCTTGCAGTTAGTATGATACTGGCATTCTTTTCATCACTCTGGTTGGCAATGAGCAACCTGGCCTTGCATATCCTTGCTGCTGCCATTACATCCTCTTTACCGGGATCCCCATAAATGCATTCTATGCCGTCATTTAAAAGCGACCGTATCTGCCCCTCATCGTC
>JAUVLO010000013.1 GCA_030600695.1 Methanosarcinales archaeon
CCCGGATGAAGCAAAAGCAAGACTTGGACGTTACGGATACAATGAACTGAAATTCAAGAAACGCAGTGCACTTATTCGATTTTTAATGCAGTTCAACAGTCCGTTGATATACATCCTACTCGCCTGTGCCGCAGTCACCAGTGCTCTTTACATGTGGGAAGGTGCGGATATGCTGATGGATACTGCCGTTATTCTTGCCGTGGTTCTTGCAAACACGATCATCGGTTTTATCCAGGAGGGAAAAGCCGAGGCATCAGTAGAGGCGCTTGGGAAAATGATAGCACCTGAGTGCACTGTAGTACGGAATAATAAGAAAAAAGTCATACCAGCAAGGGAACTGGTCCCGGGGGATGTCGTGGTCCTGGAAGGTGGGGATAAGGTTCCTGCAGATATCCGGCTGTTCCATGCACGGAACCTGAGTGCAGATGAAGCAGCCATCACAGGAGAGTCTGTGGCTGTGACCAAGCACACAGACCCGATCATGGAATACGCAACAATTGCGGACCAAAAGTGCATGGCATTCAGCGGCACCTTCCTTACAAAAGGAACGGGATCCGGAATAGTTGTAGGGACAGGGGAGCAGGCAGAGATCGGAAGGATCGCAAAACTGATACAGGAAACAAAGAAGATCGTAACACCGCTCACAAGGAGATTAGCAGACTTCACCAGGTTCCTTGTCACTGCAATACTCGTGATCACCAGTATTAATTTTATACTGGCAGTATGGTTCGGGTACGATCTAGTGTATGCGTTTCTCGCATCTGTGTCCCTGGCGGTCGCTGCGATACCAGAGGGGCTGCCAGCGGTGGTAACGATGGCACTGGCATTCGGTGTGACCGCGATGGCACGAAAAAATGCAATTATCAAAAAACTGCCTGCGGCAGAGACCCTTGGATGCACTACTGTCATATGCTCGGATAAGACCGGGACGCTCACCAAGAACCAGATGACAGTATCGCGGATATATTCAGGTGATGGGGACTACATGGTAAGTGGGGTCGGATACGAGCCAGAAGGCGAGTTTACCCCGTCCCATATGAGTGAAGAGCTGATTGGAACATTAAGGGCAAGTTATCTTTGTAATAATGCGAGTGTCGTGGAAGAAGATGGATATTCCATCATCGGAGACCCGACCGAAGGCGCACTGCTGGTCTGTGCAATGAAAGCGGGCATCAAAGACAAATTGTTGCGGCTGGACGAAATACCGTTCGAATCTGAGAAACAATATATGGCTACGCTGCATGAGGAGGATGAGAAGCAGATCATATTTGTGAAAGGTTCACCTGAGCGGATACTGGATATGTGCCAGACCCGGATGGTAGATGGAAGCATCGAACCGATAAATAAGGGAGATATACTCGAAAAAGCAGATGAGATGGCAGAAGAAGCACTCAGGCTGCTTGCCATGGCATATAAGATAACTGATAAAAGGTCACTTGACCGAAGCGACCTTACGGATATGATTTTTCTTGGCATCCAGGGGATGATCGACCCGCCAAGAGAAGAGGCAATAGAAGGGGTAAAAAAATGCAGGAGTGCAGGTATACGGGTTGTGATGGTGACAGGGGATTATGCACCAACAGCGAAAGCCATCTCCTGCAAACTCGGGATCAATGCCAACAGGGTGCTGACCGGGGACGACCTGTCGAAAATGAGTGATGATGAACTGTATGGTGTCGTGGAAGATGTATCGGTATATGCACGGGTTGCGCCTGAACACAAGTTCAGGGTCGTAAAGGCACTGCAAAAACATAAACACGTCGTAGCGGTCACAGGTGATGGCGTGAATGATGCACCTGCACTAAAGGCAGCAGATATTGGGATTGCTATGGGGATCACCGGAACCGAGGTGAGCAAGGAAGCTTCTGATATGATCCTTGCCGATGACAACTTTGCAACGATCGTATCTGCGGTAGAAGAGGGGAGGTATGTTTACAACAATATTAAAAAGGTTATTTTATACACACTCCCGACAAATGGCGGACAGGCGCTGCTGGTCCTGGGTGCGATCCTGCTTGCCCCATTCATGATAATCTTCCATGATCGCCTTCCGCTCGAACCTGTGCAGATACTCTGGATCAATCTCTTCGATGCGGTAGCACTCGCGCTGCCGCTCATCAAGGAACCGATGGAGAAGGATCTACTCAAAAAACCTCCCAGGGATCCGGATGAAAAGATAACCGATCCCATATTCTTCAAGAAGGTTGGATTGATCTCTATTGTGATGGCGGTATCAGGGTTTGTGATGTACTACTACTTCGGGATGCCTGCCATCGATGGAAACCTGATAGAAAATCCTTACCTGCTCACACAGGCGCAGACCGCTGCCTTCACAACAGTAATACTGGTGCATATCTGTTACGTCATTACCGCACGTTCGATCACAGAATCCGCATTCACGTTCAGTCCGTTCTCAAACAGATGGATGCTTGCAGGTATGGTGATCACTATTTTAGCACAACTTGCAATCGTCTATGCTCCCCCCTATATCGGGTTCAATCCGCTCAAAACGGCACCCCTGCCGCTCGACTGGTGGGGGCTTATGATACTGGTTGCACTGCCGGGATTTTTTGTGATCGAGATCGAGAAGTGGGTGACGAAGCGGTTCGGTAGAGGGGAGTAGCGTACATGCTCAATGAGTTGGCGTTGCTTTTGCGGGTGATCACAAGTAAACGTCTTGATGTGCAACACTGTTCATACAATAACATTCATGCAATACCGTCCATACAACACAGTTCATGCAAAAAATATTTACATTCAGACAACAATTCAGGTGTGACCATGAAAATCAGGAGAACCGTCCGGCAGATCATAGTTATCATATTACTTATACTGGCTTTCGCCCCAGGCATCCAGGCACAGGAGGAAGCGCTGTTCAACAACACTGGCTTTTATCTGTCCACAGGCCAGACCTGGACCTTTTACCAGGACTATTCGTTCACACTTAAAAGTGTTGATAAGAGTGGCACAAGAAGCTGGGTGCAATTAAAACTCAATGATACTGTGGTCAAATCAGGCATTTTATCCATTGATGAAGTTTTTTATTATAATACCAGCACAAACGGGTCCAACGAAACTGTCATATTCAGCCTGGAAGTATCCGGGATATACTCGGGAGAGGATACTGATGTTGTTACATTTTCCCCTGTTTACCAGTATTACCAACCCGGACTTGCAGAGCCAACACCCATACATACCCAAACACCTGATAATTCCAGTGAAACACCTGGTACGCCTGGTACACCCGCTCACACAAATGCTGGCGGAAAAATTCCCGGATTCCAGGTGGTTACAATAGCAATAATAATATGCATTTACAGTATATTGTTGCATAGAACCTGAAATCATCATTTAATATAAATGATGATATAGTATAACACAAATCTACAGGATATCCTGTATTTCCTAAATAACGTGATACTTATGCCAGCGTCAAACAATAATGAAAACCGCCATACGGTACGAGCATATATCGATATGCTGCGACCCGAGATAGCTGATATGGACCTGGCACTTCCCGCTGCCAGTGCCCTGCTTGCAACCTATCTCATAAGCGGAGGTATGCCGCCCTTATTCCCGTTCATCCTGGCAGTTGTAGGTGCATATTTTGCAATTACCAGTTCCTATGTGTTCAATGATTACTGCGATGTGGATATCGACAAGATCAATCTCCCGAACCGGCCTCTGCCATCCTCACGGATGAGCCGTAAAAATGCACTGACCTATGCCCTTGTACTGATGGTGATCGCCAGTACCGTTGCTGCCTACCTGAATCCCGAATCACTGGCTGTTTTTATTATAGCTGCGGGCGTTATTACCTTTTATTCAAGTGTGGCAAAACGGTCCACTTTCCTGAGTTTTTTTCCTGTTGGTATCTCATACGGGCTGGTCCCGATAGGTGTCTGGCTTGCTTTTGATCCTGCCGGTATATTAAAAACAAGCATTGATAACCAGATTCTGCCCCTGCCTGCAATATTCTTCGGCGCAATGATATGCGTTACCGACTGGGGCTTTACACTTAGCGGCGTGGCACGGGATGTGGAAGGGGATCGTGCCAAAGGCGCACCAACCGTGCCTGTGACGTTCGGTGTACCTGCCACATCGAAGTTCATATTCGTATGCTGGGTAGTAGGTGTTGCGGCATCCCTGGTTATAGGGTATACTGCCCACCTGGGTCCGTTGTATTTTGCAGGTGCTATATGCGGCGGCGGCTGGATACTGTGGCAGTCCATTGATTTTATCAAGAATCCTCTCCCTGAGAGGGGGGGCAAGTTATTCCTGCAAGGTTCCAGATACAGGGGTGTGATGTTCGGCTCCCTTATACTGGATGTGCTGCTCCTGATATTTATTGAGTCATATCCTTTTATCTGGTAATACCGGAGTGGTTAGCAATTGAATGAGAATACTGATATAGTGGTGATCGGTGCCAGTCCTGCCGGGGTGATGGCTGCCAGGAATGCAGCTTTGCAGGGGGCCAGTGTGGTACTACTTGAGCGCAAGGAGGATGTGGGACACCCACCCCATCCCGCAAATACCTTTTTCAAGTTCATGATGGACCGTAGCTGCGAGCCGATACTGGATGAGTATGTACTGAACCGGCTGCGGGGTATGAAGATAATCTCGCCCGGAGGTATCGCTATCGAGATAGAGACCCCTGGATATTACATAGACAGGCAGCGGTTTGACAGGCATTATAAGGATGAACTATTAAAAGCAGGGGTGGATGTGCAAACAGGCATGGAAGCTCTTTCGGTGATGCGGGCCGGGTCACAATTCAAGGTAAGTACATCTGATGGTATCCTTATTCCAAAACTGGTAATAGCAGCCGACGGTATAGAGTCAAAGACTGCGGCCCGGGTGGGGCTTAAGACCACACGGTATCCGGGAGATATTGCCTGGGCGATGGAGGCGGAGGTCAGGGCACCCGGTATCGGTGAGCCTGATATGTTCGAGTATTATATAGGGAACCATTCACCTGGCTGGAAGTCCACCTATTCGCCGGCCGGGGGTGACCTGGCCACACTGGGAGTGTATGTCAGGCGTCACGGCAGGGATGTTTCCGCTTTCTTTGACAGGTGGCTTGAGATGTTCGCCAGGATGAAGGGGTATGATATCGATGATATTGAGATAATCGCCACGTATACAGGGGGTGACCCTATAGCCACGGTCCCGCACCAGTTAGTCGCTGATGGGTTTATGGTAGCGGGCGGCGCGGCTGGCCAGAGTGGTATCGGCTACGGTATGCGGGCCGGGCAGATATGCGGTGAGGTGGCTGCGGCTGCGGTTGCTGAAGGTGATGTTTCGGTAAGGAGATTGCGGGAATATGTAAAACGCTGGAGGGGGGAGTTTGCCAGTGAGTATTGGATGGGGCGCATGGGCCTGGAACTGGTGCGCAAGATGACAAATGAGGAGATCGATACTGTGGTTTCGGTGTTCGCCGGGCGGGCCCTGTCATCGCTTAAGGGGACGCCGCTGGTGCAGGCTGCTAAGGTGGGGTTGTTTATTGCAAGGCATAAGCCAGCGGCGCTGTGGGCTTATCGGGCGCTGCTGAGAAGGAAGTGAAGGGGATGTTGGTAGGGGGGCGAAGGATGTGCTGGGATGGGAAACAGAGGTTGGGTTGGGGGAAGGCTTGGAGAGGACTGTGTGGTATTTTCGAAAATGCCGAATGAATAGGGCGTAATCTCAAATGCTGCTGAAATCTACTTCAATGTAAGGGATCAAGATTTTATGGAGTTCATCGTTATTGCTACATCCACGGGTACATAAGTTATATAGGCATGTGCGAAGTAAATATGACTGATATAATGCTGTTTGAGCAAGAACTGACCAACTTCTTCCGTAGCATAGATTGTGTTAACTTAGCCTATCTGTTCGGGTCGACTGTTAGGGGAGATGCAAATGAGTTAAGCGATGTCGATATCGCAGTTATGCTGGATGAAAGCCTATCTAAAAAAGATATGTTTAATGAGGAGTTGGACCTTATCAGCGAGCTTACACGTGTGCTCAAGTCGGATAAGATAGACCTGGTCGTGCTAAACGATGCGCCTCTTCTCCTGAAATTTAATATTATCAAGAACGGTCATATTCTAAAATCTGATGAAACGAAGCGTATAGCTTTTGAGACCGGTGTCATGTCCAGATACCTGGATGAGAGGTATTACATAAAGCGGCATACTGATATGACATTGCAACGGATTGCCAGGAGTGGCTTTGCATGAATGATGAGATTGAATCCAAGCTGGAAATGCTTGAGGAATATGTAGGAATCCTGAAGGGATATCAGCACCATGATGTCGAAGACCTTATGCGTGATCATACATTGAGGGGGGCAGTGGAACGGTACATAGAGGTTGCACTGGAATGTATGATAGATATTGGTGAGATGATTATCTCCAAGGAAAAACTGAAACGACCTGATACGTACAGGGACGTTTTCCTGCTACTTGGTGAGCATGGTATCCTGCCTGATGATTTTGCTAAAGATCTGGCACCTGCAGCCGGGTTCAGGAATGTCCTGGTGCATATGTATGCAAAGATCGATATCGATAGACTCTATTATTATCTTGAGAACAATCTGGAAGATATAGAACGGTTTGGTGAGTATATAGCACGGTATCTGATCAAGGGCTGATCTGTGGATGGCAGTGTCAGAACCTGACTGCACACAGGCACCAGCGCATGAGTGGGTCAGTGCAGAAAGGAAGCAGGCTGGAATTATTTCAATTTCATTATTAACCACAGATGAACATAAATGAATACAGATGACACTATTATGGGTTTTAATTTCAATTGAAGCTTAAAAAAATTGCTTTCTGTATTTTTGAGTTACGATATACATTGGAGTGCACCCCTTTTATTACGCATAATTAAAATAACAAGTGTGTACATTGTAGGTATTAACACATGTGGAGCAAGATACTAAGCAAGTTCAAGAAACATCCTGCACAGGAAAAGGTCGTCAAACTCCTGCTTGAGCGGGGCTTTCAGGTCAATGGGCAGGGGCGTGTGGTTTCAGGTAATATCGAATTGCCCCACACCCAGGTGGCCAAGGAGATCGGTGTTGACAGGAGAGTGGTGGATTCCACATGCGAGGTTATACTATCAGATGAGACCCTGACCAGCATATTCCAGAATGTTTATACGATCCCCTTCCTGAAAGATGTGGCACCTGCATTAGGTCTTGGTGTCATTGTAATAACACCGGGCGATGCTTCCAGGACAGGTATACTTGGCCAGGTAGCCACAGCAGTGGCAGAATACGGTTTAAGTATCAGGCAAGCAGTTACTGAAGACCCATATCTGACAGAAAATCCGCTGCTTACTATAATAACGGATGACAATATACCAGGCGACCTGATAGATGAATTAAAGAAAGTACCTGGGGTAAAAGGGGTTACTATTTACTAACCCTACTAAACCTGGTTTTCAAAGATGCAGTTCAGCAAAACTAACTGTGTGTAAAAAGTTTAGTAAAACTAACCGTGTGCAAAAAGTTTAGTAAAACTAACCGTGTGTAAAAAAAAAGAAAAGTAAGGCTGGTTATTGTCCAGCCTGTAGTAAATAAAGTTATACCAGGTCTGCTTAACCGAACAGTGCGCCCAGTCCTTCCATTCCGCTCTCTTCAGCCTCTTCCTCTTCTTCAGCTGCGGCCTCTTCGGCTGCTGCCGGGGCTTCCTCGGCTACTGCGGCAGGCGCTCCTGCTGCTGCTGCCGGGGCTGCAAAAGCGGCTTTCTCGATAGCTTCCTGGATGTCGACGCCGTCAAGTGATGCCACCAGGGCTTTCACTCTTGTTGCATCCACATCGACATCTGCGGCCTGCAAGATACCTGTTATTGCGTCTTCTGTTACGTCCTTATCTGCATTGTGCAGTAAAAGTGCTGCATAAACATATTCCATTTCTTATCACCTTTTATCAATTGTTGACTATAATTTCTTCTTTGTTCATGTACATAAAGTATAACTTATTATACATCATCCGAACAGGGCACCAAGACCCTCTGCTGCTGTTTCTTCAGTTTCTTCCTCAGCAGCCTCTTCTTCTACTTCCCCGGCAGTCTCCTCCTCTCCAGACTTGACCACAACCGGGCTCACTGCAGCCCCGGCACTCATCTTTGCTTTCAGGTCATCGTCCAGGGCTTCATCCGATACCAGACCTGCCAGTGCCATTACATGACCCTGGGCTTTGGACAGCAATATATCCATCACTCCAGGTTCATATATCACTGCATTCACTGCCAGATTCCTTGACTCTGATGCTGCCTTTGCAAGCAGTGCCTGAATCGTGGTCGTGGTCGGGTATGCCGAATTGACTGCCAGGTTGAACGCCTGGCTGGCTGCTGTTGTGAAGTCTAGTGATATCTGGCCTTCATCGATGGCAAGGACTGATGCATCGAACAACATACCGTCCTCGAATGTGCCTCTCAGTACCAAACCCAGTTCAAGTGGATATATCTCAAGACGGGCCAGCATGGCTGCCAGATTCTGTGAGACAACTTCACCCTCCTTAGCGACTACTTTTGTTTCCCGTATGACCACTTTCCCACCTTCAATAGCTGCGGGAATACCTGCCGATTGCAGTTCACCTATAATGGGCCCGGGCGGGAAACTGGTTGGTCCTTTTTCAACAGTAATGTCCTTTGGCGACTTCATACCACCTTTGATAGGGGCTGGAGTTTTGCTTGAACTGAGAAGCCTGAATAATTTGAACGAGTTATCGTTTGAGAATACTAAACCCGTTTCCTGGTCAAGATAATCCTTTAAAGGTTTAATATCTTCAGAAGATTCATCCAATGCTCTTGTTATCAGTGAGTTTTTACTGACCTTGATCAATACCGAATCCCTGATACTTGAACGCATCTGCTGGAATTGCTTCGACGGCAGTCCGTGGATACCCACCAGCCCAACAACCGGGTAATCCCTTATATTGGATTTAATATCCCTTATCTCATCTTTCTTCCACTTGGGTATGTGCATGCTGTGGTGTTCTGCGTCCATTCAGATCACCTTCACTACAGGCCCCATTGTGGTCTTGACATAGATCGATTTGATATTCTGCTTGCCACTTACCAGCGTGTGCTCGATCCTGGATACGACTGTCTCGATATTCTGGGCCAGTGCTTCGGGTTCCATATCCCTGCGTCCGACTGGAAGATGGAATGAAAGCCGGTCCTTACTGCGTACCCTGATTGCGTTCATAGCTTTATTAACTACATTCTCAATGTTCTTATCAGGAGTCAAAGGCTCGGGCATCTTGCCTCTCGGTCCCAGGATTGGTCCCAGTGCCTTGGCAATGGAAGGCATGTAAGCAACTTCTGATATGAAAAAATCAACATTGTTGGCAAGTTCACGTGCCTTAGTCTTATCATCCCCCAGACTTTCAATCTCTTCCGGGTCTAATATCATCTCAGCGCCAGCACTTGTCGCCCTCTGGGCAATATCACCTTTAGCAAAAACAGCGATCTTGATAGATTTACCCAGACCGTTTGGAAGGATTATCTCTTCATCCACACGGTTCTCAGGCTTGCTCATATCAACATTTCTAAGGTTAATAGCAAGGTCCACGTTTTCTGAAAATTTACGTTCTGGCGCCTGCTCAAGCGCCTGTTTTACTGATTCTAATATATCTTCAAATGTCATATAATCCTCCCGTAGTATTTGCCTGCGCAAACGACCACTTGATCTTCTACGGTTGTGTATAAGGAGTTCCTTTTACTGTGGGATAAGTATTTTAAATTATCGGTTGCCAGGCATTAAGCTTCCAGCTTATCCCGGAACTTGCCTGCCTTTACCGCCTTCTGTGCTTCCCTTGGGTCCATATCCTCCACAGTCACACCCATGGGTACACAGGAACCGATAACCTCATTGACAGCCGATTCAAAATTCCTGGACAGCAGGTTATCACGTTTCATCCTGGCAACCTTAGCTGCCTGTTCAATTGTCAGGTTACCTACATTCTCGGTTCCGGCAGTACCCGATCCCTTCTCCAGCCCCAATTCCTTCAATATCAGGGCCGAGGTGGGAGGTGTTCCAATCTCGATCGTATAATTCTTTTTATCATCAAAGATTATTTTCACCGGAACCTGCATTCCGTTAAAGTCCGCAGTCTCCTCATTGATACTATCCACAATTTCTTTAATATTCACACCAAGCGGTCCCAGGGCAGGACCCAATGGAGGACCGGGATTTGCCTGTCCGCCTGGTACTAATGCTTCTATTATGTCACCCATTTTTTTAATTCCTCTGGTTATTATTTGAATAAATGATCTCGTTAATTCTATTCTTGCTCTTCCCGTTTCAGTACCCTCACATTGTCACCGCGAACAGTGATGGGGATAGGTACCATCGCCTCAAAGAGTTCCACTGTAATCTCTTCATGTGTTTCGTCCACTCTCTTGACCCTTGCCTTCTCACCCTTGAAAGGACCTGAGATGAGTTCCACAATACTTCCTTCCGTGATCCCTACAACAGCAGTCTTCGGGGTCAGGAAATGTTCAACCTCTTTAAGAGTGGATGCTCCCCGTATCAGACTACGGGCATGCGGCAGGGTCTGGATGGCCACTTCCACTACGTCGGGCGTTTTTGCTTCTACCAGTATATATCCCTTCAACTCATCAGGTGCGAGGATGGCCGTGATCTCAAGATGCTCTTTCTCTGCCATCATCGCGATGAGATTTGCTACCGAACGCTCCTGGTTGGCAGTGGTCTTCACCACATATATTTCAATATCTCCGATTGTATCTTCATTCATGTGAAGGTTCACTTAGCCCCATAATGTATAGTTAATATAATAATCTTTGGTTGACTCACATCATTTTAGGGATCTCGGTAAGGAAGAAATAGATAATAAATCCCATAACCCCGATGATTAAAATGCCTGCACCTGCTACTTTTGCAATTGTAATGAATTCTTCTCTCGTAGGTTTGCGGGTTAGCCTGAGTATCCGGGAGTATTCACTGAACTTTAACGGTATCATCGGTGTTTTTGCAGCTTCTTTTGCCAATATATTTCACATCCCATATATGGAACAATTACAACATCGTTTGAACAATTACTGTATCGTTTTAGATAAAACAAGCCCACAGTATAATTAAACATTAAAATACCTTTCGATTGACAGGAATTTCCTGCCAATCGAAACATGCGATCATTTCACGAAATCAATGCCGTAACGACTGGTAACATTCCGGGCGTTGCCCTTACCATAGATCTGTGCAGATTTCACGCCTGTAACCACAAGCATGGTACGGATAGAATGTTCAAGTGCCGGATCGATCTGGGCACCCCATATCAACCTGGCTTCAGGGTCGATCTTAGAGTAGACCTCCTCAACCACACTCTCGGCTTCAGCTATGGTCATATCGGGTCCGCCAACAACATTGACAAGTGCCGATGTCGCACCTGATATGTCAACATCCAACAGGGGACTGCGCAGTGCCTTTTGTACAGATTCGGCAGCCTTATCCTCGCCGTCAGACTCGCCGAGCCCGATCATGGCAACTCCGCCCTTCTGCATTACTGTTCTCACATCTGCAAAGTCCAGGTTGACCAGTCCGGGCTTGGTAATTAGTTCGGTAATACCCTTTACAGCACGCATCAACACTTCATCCGATACCTTGAATGCGGCCTGCAAAGGCAACCTTGGTACAACTTCAAGGAGCTTGTCATTGGGAACTACGATGACCGTATCTGCCACGTCACGGAGACGTTCAAGACCTGCTTCGGCATTGGTACGCCTGATAGCCCCTTCTACACTGAACGGCAGTGTGACAACAGCTATTGTCAGTGCACCCTCGGCCCTGGCAGCTTCTGCTACAACAGGTGCCGACCCCGTTCCGGTGCCGCCCCCTAATCCACAAGTGATGAAAACCATGTCAGCCCCTTCAACGGCTGCCCGTATTTCGTTATCGCTCTCTTTTGCAGCATCTTCCCCGATCTGCGGCAGGCTGCCTGCACCCAGTCCCTTGGTCTTCTTCCGGCCGATCAATATCTTGCGTTCGACCATAACATGTAAAAGATGCTGGGCATCTGTATTCAATGCATAGAGATTTGCCCCGGCTATACCCTCTTCGGTCATCCTCTGGATGGTATTTGAACCACCGCCTCCACAACCGATCACGCGGATATTCGTCTTTAATTGTTGAAGAACCTCTTCCAGTTCCGCATCAGTCTGGCCAAGTTCAACCATTGGTCTCATGGCCTGTGTTCTTCCTTCCATATCCGCCCGCGTGATTGCCTCTTTAATGATGGACTCCATCCTTTTATCCCTCAATTTTATTTAATTAATGTATATATTTTTAACATGTATTGGTTTTTCAACAATTTCATATACCATTTCCGGCTTTACTACCCTGTCATCAACAGTTACTGCATCTCCCCTTGCCAACGCACCGAACAAAGGCCCGGATGTGATCCCAAGTTCCCTGGCAAGTGCCGGACTGAATTTACTTGTGATGAGGTAGAGTATCCCCTCATCCTTTCCATACCGTATATCGTAGTGTTCTTTTAGTATATTAATGCATTCATTTGTGAGTTCTTCTGCAACAAGACGGGCGCAGTCGTCGTCGATTCCAATAATAGTATGGAAGAAAGATCCGTTCTTATGTTCCAGATAAGCAATACTATATGTATCAAGAAAATCCTGGAGCCTTGTACGGTCAATTTTCTCAGCTTCACGCAAGAGTTCAGGGCTAATTTGGGCCACCTTCACCTTTGGACAAACGCAGCTTTTACAGGCCGTCTTAATGTCAGATTTGATACTTTCCGTGATCCTTGTCCGCCCGGAAGGACAGATATCATTCACCTTTTTCCTTAACTCCATGCAGAACTGCCACGGTACCCCGTCCATTTCCCTGATATCGCTCTCCCGCAATATATCATACCCAAAACCCTCAATGATCTCAATAAGCCGGTTACGCTGCTTTGCATTCATGGATTTGCGATCCAGGTATGCAATATCCCCGCATGACCGCTCAAATGCCTGCCTTACGAGTGTTTCATCCAGGTCATCCAGTTTATATGTAGGAAAAATATGGCCGAACGCCACACCGGTCTCCTCGATCAACCTGGTCTGCCTGGGTGCGTAATGGTTGCCTCCGAAACCAACAGCCACGGGTACATTTTCATTGTCAAGCATAAGTATTGCATTCGCCACAATACGGCCCGCTACAGGGTCCACCCATTCCTGCCCTGAACTGCCTATTTCCACAAAAAGAGAAGGCGTTCTCAGATCACTGGGACCGTGGTGGGTGCTTTCAAGTGTAACCTCGAAATCCTCATTCTTTGCCAGGGTCTTTAGATTCAGGAAAATGGAGCGCATTGCCTGGGGGGCGGCTGCAGCCAGTTCCATGGGATGTCCTCCAAACTTTGCCTCTTTCGTATTGCCAGTGGGATGCACGGTAAGTATCTGTCTCCCGTCCTTACTGCGGTGCCTGGAAGCAAAGATCATAATATCCGAATCCAATCCACATGCTTCCAGTTGCCTGTCCAGCCCGTCCTGGTAGATATGCAGTCCGTCTATCTCCACCAGCCTGAACTTCTTGAACTCAAAGGCTGCAATGACCTTTTCACAATCAACCTTTATGGGTTTCCAGTCCCTTATCTGCTGCAGCATTTCCTTAATATTCTGGCTGGCAGGGTCCTCGTTAGAAATGATTATGGTTACTTTTTCATTTTCAGCCTGTATTGATGATATTCCGGATACACCACCTTTTAATGGGAAAACAATTAATGTGGTATAAAGTATATTAACATTTATCAATCAAGAAGATCACACCACAAATTATATATGTTATCATCCGTATTAATTTTAAATGAATAGGAGGAAGTTTTGTTGGATATGAACCAGATGGACTATATTACAATATTTATATGGCTATATAATATAGGGGCCGCTTTTATAACATTATTCTTGATCATACAGATCCTTCTTATGTCCCGCAAAGTTAAATCTGATGTTATAAGGGCACGTCTGTTCCTGAACACAGAACTTATTAATAAGACCTGGAAATACATTTCCATAGCCGGGGCTTCATTTGCAATTAATGCTGTGGCCGGATTTGCGAAATTCAGTATGGGCATACAGACATATTACCTCTGGGAGATCAGTGAAGCTATATTCTTTGCAGCTTTTATTGCAATGATATACCAGTGGTACCAGTTCATAGGCGGACTAATAGTTAATAATAAAAGTAAATAATCTATTGGATTAGGAATAACGGCACAATATAATTTGCAGGTTATTTTTTGGAACTGATTAACAGTGTCTCCCTTAATATCGATTCAGTATAATTCCATCGGGTGTTAAGATATAATTATAGCGCCCAATTGCTTTGTCAGTGAACAGGAGATTGTGGATTATAAGTTTTCTCTCTGGTGTATCAAGGTCAAGATCTACATTGAACTCCATCACTCCGTCCATCATGAACTTTAACCTCTCGATGGTGCGCTCATCAATAGCCGGGGCCAGGGTGAAAAGTGCTACATGTTTCTGGAGCCGGACCCTGCGTGTTATAGTCTCTATTAGCCTGTAGAGTTCATGTAATACTTCATCGGACGTGTACAATAAAAGGCCGGTAAGGGAATCTATTACAATCCTGATCTGGTCTTTCAATAATTTCCTCTTTCCTTCATTGATCAGGCTTGCAATAGTTGCTATGTTCTGTTCCACTTCAACGAACCTGGCAGCTTGCATCTGTTCATCGATATCGACACCACTGAGTTCCATTGTAAGGGGATTAACCAGGACCAGGTTTCCTTCATCTTCATATTTTCCTGTATCAAGCCCATGTTGCCTCATCTTTGCCCTCATGTCATGGAGTGGAAGCTGGGTAGAAATATACAATACCTGTTCACCAAGTTCCAGACCGCATTTGGTGAACTGGATACACATGGACGATTTACCTGCCCCGGTTGGGCCAAGCAATAGAATATTGGTTTGTTTTGGGAGTCCGCCATCTATGATCTGGTCCATTCCAGGTATACCGCTGGCGACCCTTGTGATTTCTGTTATCCCGGAAATTCTAACCACCTGTCGAGGTATCTGGTATTAAAGTATAAATCTATTTTTATTATGTAAATCCCGGGTGCACCCATTTATTGGTAGTGGAAGGAATTATTGATGTTTAAAGTAGGGATATATGGATTAGGACATAACCCGAATTCTCTTATTATATATCTGGCGGGAGACTATAAATTGACTTTGACAGGTTATTCTCATGTAAGCTCTAAACTCCCAAACGATTGATCGGATTATGTACTCGGGATTAATCCGGGCGCAGCGAGAATTTAATCGTGGTTCCGTCTCTGTTTCATCGAGAGTATAGCATATAACACATTTTGTGTTACTTTATTCAAAGACGTTCATTGTTGTAAGTTTCATATGCAGCACTCCCTTCTGGGCAGTTAATTTTGCCGCCAGATCTACCAGATGTTCTCCATCTCCCCGCAGGACTATAATACGCATGTAATAATCGCCGTTTAGATGGACCCTCATTGAAGATAGTAATATTTCATCTGACATGAATAAAATGTTTTCAATAGTGGCAGGTAAACCTTTCTTCACCGGATTGTAGACTATTTCAAATATTCCGACTCGTTCACCTTTAACGTCATTCATCCATTCATGATGCTGGATATATCTCCGGAGGGCGTCCCTGATGGCATCTGATCTTGATGAGTGACCATTATTAAAAATTGATTCGTCTAATTGTGCCAATAAATCGTTTGGGAGTGTTATACCAATTCTGGCTAAATCGTCTGTCATCCGGATGCTCCACATATTTATATTGGTGGAAAACGCAGAGGGAAGAGGAGCAACCCTCTGCATTTTTCATTTACAGTGCAGATATATTTATGGAGGATGATAGTTTTCTCAGGTGACTGAGCTTATTCGCTTGCTTTTATATTGCTTCAATTTTCGATAACTACCATCTGCATTTCATGTCATAGGAATTACTTAGTAATAAGTTTTTCTATTTTTGTAACACTAATTAAGATATATTTTAACCTGGATATCGTAGCTACTTATCGCACTTCGAACTTTGCAGTGGAAAAAGAGCGATCAAGCCAACTCCCCCCTCCCCCAACCCCACATACCGCTCCAGTTCCTCCACAGTCAGCAGTACAGGAACATCCCGCCCTCCCTTTCTCACATCATTACAGGCCCTGGCCAGCAGATGCGGCCCAATGGACGTCTCCTCAAGAATATCAGGTCTCGAAAAAACCTCACGGGTGCCAGAGTCCATCAATATCCCCCCATCTTTCATCACAATGGTCCTGCTCGCATATTCTGCCACCACACCCATGTCGTGACTTATCAGGATTATCGTTTTGCCTGCTTCGTTCAACATCTTCATCCAGGCCAGGAACTTGTCCAGATATCTCCGGTCCTGCCCGGTGGTGCGGGTGATATGAGGGGATTTTATCCCGGGATGTGTAAATCCACTCTCTATTCGAGTTGATATGATTTTCAATTATTTGTACCCCAAATTGTGACTGGTCCCAATAAATTAAGAAACTGCTCCATCCGGTCGCAGTTACTTGAGTACATATTTATAAAATATATACAGTCAAAAACAGCCAGGCTGGAATAAAAAGTATATCAACGTCGCCGTGTTTCAGTTCCAATGTGTCCTTTGTAATTACCACACCATATTTGCTATTGAACTTATTCATGAATTTTATGAGTCCTTTGATATCAGTTGGGTTGTTGCGGTATTTAATCTCCACCGGGACAATTGCCTGGTTTTTTATGATAATGTCGACTTCATATTGTCTCCGCCAAAAATAACCAGCATTTAAGTGGTTAACACAAATATTTTCAATAACCAGGCCCGCATAATCAGCAGAAAAAATCTCCTCGGTGTGCCTGGTCAGTGCATTCATCAGTGCATGGTCCTGCAAGTAGAATTTCTTTGCTTTTCGTGTACCAGCTAGATAGCTTCCTGTGTAATTTGTCAGCTTTCGTGCAAGGAATGATTCCTGCAAATACATCATGTAATTAGATATGGTCTGTCTGGTCACCTTCATGGCCCTGGCAAGTTCCTGGTAATCGATAACATGTCCGGACTGATGTGCGGTGATCTTCAGGAGTTCCATTAAGAGTGCAGGTTCCTTGATGTCGAACATTTTGGAAATATCCTGGAATATTATCCTGTCAGTGTTGGTCCTGAGATATTTGTGGATCTTTTCAATGGATCTTTCATCAAGTATCTCAGGGAAACCACCTTTTATCATGTATTCATTCAGTAGTGTCCCGATGTCATCTTTATACAGGAATAGATCAGCTTGTCTTGTTTCAAATGTTTTGAAATCAAACTCATGCACAACACTAGGTAACTGTACCCCCTTCATCTGAAGAAAATCCCTGAAGGTAAGAGGAGTCAGTACAAATTCATAGAGCCTGCCTACAAGGCTCTCTTTGGCTTTTTTGATCTGCAGGCTTGCCGAGCCTGAGACAAAGAACTTTATTTTTGGGTACAGGTCATAATATCTCTTTACCACTGCCTCCCAACTTTCGACATATTGTACTTCGTCTATGAATATGTATATCTGCTCACTACTCCACCTGGGAGTGACTTTTTGGTAATTCTCAAGCACTTCGTCAATGATATCGGGTTGTGTAGCCAGCACCTCATCGAAGGAAAAATAGAGAATGTTCTTAGGATTCACACCATTGTTTATCAGATGCTCGATAAACTGGTACATCAATGTGGTTTTTCCGGTCCGACGCAGTCCTGTTATACCTATTATCTGCCTGTCGGGCAGGTATTTCTGGATGTTATTAAAAAGGGGTCTGCGCATCTCTTTTGCATATTCTTTCCTGACATGTCCGGTTTTCCACCATTCATTGAACTGTACCATCAAGGAGGGAATGTCCATGGGATGTTAATTTGTTTTTAATAAATATAATGGTTGTGGTTAACACAAAATTGTAAAATGTGTTAGTTGTAATTAACACAAATTTTGTTTTTAGAAATATATTGGTAGAATTTTTTCATTTATAATTGCCGAGGCTGGCAGGACCAGACCCGAACTGGTGGAGGGCAATATGGTGGGGAGTTTTGTGCATCCTACTTATATCCTAAAAAAGGCACAGTGGAAAAAGTAACTAAAAATTACCGGGAATCCAGGTAAATAATTAACCATATATATGTTCTCTAAAATGCACTGCATAAATAGGAACTAAAAATTACCGGGAATCCCGGTAAATAATTAACTATATATATACTAAAAACAATTTAAAAGCAAATATGAAAATCCATTTACCAAATAGTGCATTTCTAGGAAATATCGATCCTTTTTTTAACTCGATTGACATTGATGATAGTTCATCTCTTGAAATCACTTTTAACGAAAAATGGGTTTCAGTTCACCCTATTGTGTTATGTATGATTTCTGCACTGTGGTTCTCAACAAAAAACAAATCGAATCTAAAAATCCAGACTTTAGAAACAAAATCAAAAAATTATTTTGAAAGGATTGGTTTATTCAAAATACTCGGATATGATTCCTGCATAAATATAGTTGAACATGATCCATCAGGGCGCTTTATACCTATTACTATTGTTAAAAATTCGGATGAATTGAATAATTTCATTAAGGATATGATTCCTTTACTGCACCAAGAACCTGAGCAAGTTAATCCAATTAAATATGTAATAAGTGAATTAGTGCGAAATGTTTTTGAACACTCAAAATCGAATTCAGGTGCAATTATATCAGCACAATATTATAAAAAAAGTAACACCATAAGAATTGGTGTAGTAGACAATGGAATAGGAATTAAAGAAGCAATTAGTAAATCCTATTATATTGAATCAGATATTGACGCAATTAAGATGGCTTTAACTCCCGGAATTACAGGAACTACTACAAATATTGGTGGAACTGAATTTAATGCTGGTGCAGGTTTATTTTTTATAAAATCCATAGCAAAAGTAAACAGGGATTTTTTTGTTATGTATAGTGGTGACGCAATGTATAAATTATTACGAACACCAGCTAAAAATAAGAAAATAATTTTATATTCAGATCCTTTCAATGACAAATGTTCAAAAAAAGAAAATCTACCATATTGGCAGGGTACGGCAGTTGGAATTGATATTTGTCTGGACAGACACCAAGCTTTTGATCAACTTCTCGATTTAATTAAAAAATCATATAGAAAAAATAGAAATGAACAAAAGAAAAAGAGATTTAAAAAACCAAGATTCATATGAAAGAAATAGAAATATTCCCAAAAACAGGCAACTTTGCTGAAAATAAGGACGTTGCTAGAGAATTAAGAATCACAGAAATAATACCAGCTCTGGAAAAACATCAAGTTGTTATTTTAGATTTTAGCGAAGTAGATTCTGCAACACAATCATTTATACATGCTTTAATTAGTGATATAATTAGAAAAGAAGGCTATGAAATAATTGATAGATTAAATTTTAAAAACTGCAATGATACAATAAAAAAAATAATTACGATTGTAACTGATTATATGCAAGAAGAAGAACCAACAGTTTAATCAATCATTTTTACCAATTTGTGTAAGATTTTTTGTACATCTTTTTGATGAAAATAAATATCCACCCTTTAGATACCCCAAATTTGAGCAAAGCGAAATCCAGAGTCGTAGACTTTTAATATTGTACTCAGCCAAAACAATATCAATATTCACAAAAACCCAATCTTCGCGCCGTTTGCACCCTCTGTAGCGAGGCCAAAAAAAACCCAACTCGCCCCTACCTCACATACCGCTCCAGTTCCCCAACAGTCAGCATCACCGGAATATCCCCCCCTGCCCCTCTCACATCATTACACGCCCTGGCCAGCAGATGCGGCTCAATGGACGCCTCCCCCAGAATATCAGGCCTGGAAAAAACCTCCCTGGTACCGGCATCCATCAATATCCCCCCATCCTTCATCACAATGGTCCTGCTGGCGTATTCTGCAACCACACCCATATCATGGCTTATCAGGATTATCGTTTTTCCAGCCTCGTTCAACATCTTCATCCGGCCCAGGAACTTATTCAGATGCCCCCTGTCCTGCCCGGTGGTGGGTTCATCCAGCACGATAATATCAGGTTCCATGGACAATATGGAAGCAACCGCCAGCCTCTGCCTCTGGCCCCGGCTCAGTGAGTGCGGGTGACGGTTCCGGTATTCTGACAGGTCCATCATTTCCAGGGCCTGATCCACCCTTTTCTCTATATCGTCAGGTCTTGACTGCCTGTTCTTAAGGCCAAAAGCCACTTCCTCATGCACCGTGTCAGTAAATAGCTGGTAATCGGGATTCTGGAACAGGTACCCCACAACCTGGGCCTGTTCTGCCACACCCCGTTTTCGAATATCCTGCCCGTCTATCAGTATTCGCCCAGCCGTTGGCCTGTTAAGTCCTATAAGGCAGCTCAACAAGGTGGTCTTTCCTGAGCCGTTGGGCCCGATCAGTGCCACAAATTCGCCCCGTCCAATTTCCAGGCTGACACCCTTCAATGCCCGGTTGCCGTCATGGTAACCGAATTCGACATTCTCAAATGCCACATGGGGCGGACCCCTAATTGGATGGGATGTAGCCGGCAGGTCTTTGAAAGAGCCGTTCAGACTGCCCAGGCCTGATACAATATCCTGGTAGGAGGGCTTTACCTTCAACAAACTGGAAATACCCATCAACTGGGGCAGATGAATGCCAATACCCTCCAGGACATCAAAGTCCTGGCTGAAAATATCACAGGTGTTACCATCCAGGATTATCCTGCCCTTGTCCATCACTACCGACCTGTCCGCAAGCCCCATCACCTCATCTATCTTATGCTCGATCAGGATAATTGTAATATTCCTATCCCGGTTCAGGTGTTTCAGGGTCTCAAATACCTCTTTCGTACCTGCAGGGTCGAGGTCTGAGGTGGGTTCATCAAGCACCAGTATTTTGGGTTCCATAGCAAGGTTGCCTGCAATAGCTGTTCGCTGCTTCTCACCCCCGGACAGCGTGAAAGTGAACCTGTCCTTCAAGTCCTTCAATCCCACCGTTTCCAGGGAGTGGTCCACACGTGCACGTATCCCTTCCCTTTCAATCCCCAGGTTCTCAGGGCCAAAAGCAACGTCCTCCTCCACAGTCAGCCCGAACAACTGGGTATCAGGGTTCTGAAATACCAGTCCGACATCGGTAGATAACTGGTAGACCTTATGGTCCCTGACATTTTTTCCGTTGATAAATATCTCACCTGTGAGGTCTCCGCCTGCAACTTTGGGAATTATACCATTCAGGCACTGGACAAGCGTTGATTTCCCGCAACCACTGGGCCCAAGCAATAGTATGAACTCTCCCTCTTCGACTGTCAGGTTGATATTATCAAGTGCTGCATCTTCAGAATCAGGATAATAATATGTAAGGTTTTCAATTGATATCATTTCGATTTTTATCCAACCGAACAACACCAATTAAGTATAAATAACATAGCTTTATATTGGCTGTACTACTTTTACGTAAAATTGTAATAACTTTGGTGATATTTTGCGGGGAATATTCCGTTATGAACAAAAGGAAACAATAATCCACAGCATTGACCCAAGGGTCAAGTTAATATGGGTATTCAGTGTGTCCACCCTGACCATCACGGCTGGTGTACCCTGGGTATTGCTGGCGATATTCCTGTCAACCCTGCCCTTCTGGGCGCTGTTGCGCCCTTCCAAAGAGAAGATCAAGTCCATTGCTTTCGTACTGTTTACTATGGTATTCGGGTTCATGATCTCCCAATCATTATTCTATTACTGGGGTGAAACACCCACATTTACCATAATCCCGGCACACTTCCCGGTAATTGGACCCATTACAGGCGGGATCCATGTATATATGGAAGGTGCCGTCTACGGGTTCATCCAGTCATTCCGGTTCATGGCATCGGTAAGTGCCGCCCTCCTGCTTGTGGCCACCACCCATCCCAGTGAGCTCATTGCAGGTCTTGTACGTTTTATCCAGATAGGTAAGAGACACTTCGGTTTTCCAGCTGAGATCGCTTTCATGGTTTCTTCTGCAGTAAGTTTTGCTCCCTCCATGATAGAGGAAAGTCTTATCACCATAAATGCCATGCAGGTACGTGGACTTAAGATGAAAGGTATCACCAACAAGATAATCGCATTAAAACACCTCTTTTTCCCGCTGGTCATTAACATTTTAAGGTCAGGTCGCCAGATGGCTATCGCTGCCGATTCCAGGGCATTCAGGGCAACAAAGAACAGGACATATCTAAATGAACTAAAACTGGGCAGGGCTGATTATATTTTTCTCTCATATATCGCTGTCTTTCTGGGTACCGGGTTATATCTCAGTTTCATAGGTTATGGCGGTACAGTGCCGGGGATATAATATGAAGGAAATCGCTCTTTTCATTTCCATCTTGTTGCTGGTACCCCTGGCCTCGGCTGGTGAATGGCGGGGCGATGGCACGCCACTGTATACAATAGCCGAGGGCAGGATCCATGGTGGGGTTTACGTGGGTGGCGGTCACGGCCTGACTTATGAAGACCCTTATGTGGAATATTTTGACCTGCCTGGTAATATTGAATATGCCCGTCTGTATGTACCTGTGTGGAATTATAACGAAGGCGACTGGATCGAGGTCAGCATCAATGAAAAAAGCCTGGGTAAAACAAGCGAACCAGACTATGTGGCCGCATGGGGGATTTGCGATTACGTCTTAAATGTTACCGATGAATTGTCACCTGGGATGAACACTGTATCAGTAACCTATCATAACACAAACGGTGCGCCGTACAGCATTGTCCTGGTGGCAGTGTATAATGATACTACTATGCCACAAACCCGGTTCTGGATTGCCGAAGGGAAC
>JAUVLO010000142.1 GCA_030600695.1 Methanosarcinales archaeon
GTTCCCTGGGAGGGGGAGCTGCAACCATAGCAGTTCCTAACGCCATGCGCTTGAAAAATCAAAAAATGTATTGATATTGCACCTTGTTACAATTTAATATAAGACCCTGCATTGTTAAATTTGTGTTTGCTTTCGCATTTACATTTAACTATATTCAAGCTACCATGGGGTTCTAATATTCTATGTATTTCTTTTCTTAATTTCATCGGGTGTTCTACATGGGCAATGACGGCTTCAAGTAATACATCTTCAATTGATTCACTTTTAAATGGTAGTGGTCGATCTAAACATAGTAAAATATCTACACCCGTATGTTTTGTATTATCACAGTTGATATAGTGTTTGCGTGGACTGTCACCGCAACCCAAATTTAATCAATAGTTCTTTTTTACTGACCGGTATTTTTCATTAACATTTTCAACAATCCAAGCGCCATTATATACTTTTTTAAAAATATCCATAATTAAGCACCCCATAATTTAGAATTAAAATTATTATTATTTTTAGCCTAAATAAGCTTAACCAGTATAGTAAAAAGTGGGCTTTTTGTACATTAGGACATAGAAGCCTCGGGGGGGATTTGAACCCCCGACCTAGTGATTACAAATCACTCGCTCTGCCGGGCTGAGCCACCAAGGCACTGTTTAGTCTAATAAAAGTGGACGCTTGAAGGTTATAATGGCACATAAAATCTTCGGTGTCCTGCCCAACAACATTGTATGTGATTGTAATCCATGTGTCATCGGTTAAGAGTAATATTGTGATAGAACACGGATTGCACGGATGACACGGATGCGCGCGGATACGAAAATAAATCCGTGATAATCCGTCTAATCCGTGTCATCCGTGTTCGATTTAAATTAAATTGGAGAATCGTATGAAATCATTGATCTTTTGGAAAATAATACATACCGACTCTGTCAAACTCCTTAACCAATGACCAATGGATTGTAATCCATATCCATATCCATATTTAATTGCAAAGTAGTGTCATTTGGAGTACCGCCTGCCTGACAGGAGGAATATCACAACGAACGGATGAATCGCTAATAAAACCCTATTCCAGATCAGCAATACTATCAAGAACAGTATCAGGCCGTATCCCTGAAGATTCAATATCCTCTATCCCTGATGCCCCTGTAAGCACCAGCACGGTCCGCATCCCTGCCCTGATACCTGCCAGAATATCGGTCTCCAGCCTGTCCCCCACCATAACACACTCTTCACTTTTCAGCTCGTACTCCATGAGCAGCACATCCATGATCGGCTTATTGGGCTTACCGACCACATCAGGCACCACACCCGAAGCAGCCTGTATAGCAGCTACCATACTCCCTGCCCCGGGCAGGAAACCATGTTCAGTAGGCAGCATAGCATCGGTATTGGTAGCAATGAACCCTGCCCCGTTCATAAGCAGGTCCAGGGCCAGGGTAAGCTTCTCATACGTAAATTCCCTGTCCAGGCCAACCACCACATATTCTGCATCCTGCCTGTTGATCGTATGACCTGCCCGTTCCAGTTCTTCAACCAACCCCTGCTCTCCCACAGGATAGATGGTACTGCTGCCATACTTCTCTTTAATATAGACTGATGCGGCATAGGCAGAGGATATCACATCCCCTGCACTACAAGGAACTCCCATATCCTTAAGCCGCCGGGCTATGGCCTCCCTGGTGCGGGTGGCATTATTGGTAAGGAATACTACCCGGCTGCCCGAACTCCTCAATTGGTCAATGGATTCGCAGGCCCCTGGTATGACCGTTCTCCCGCGATAGACCACACCGTCCAGATCAAGAATATATGCAGCCGGTCTGTTCATATTCCCTACTGCATCATCAGGATGCGGTTCATAGCTGTCACAAGAGCCTCGACCGATGCCATTACAATATCTTCATTGGCAGCCCTGGCAGTCATGATCCGCCCCTTGTCATCTTCCACACCGATGATAACTTCGGCAAGTGCATCCGAACCACCTGAAATGGCCTCGATCTTGAAATCCCTCAATTTCATTGTCCTCTGGCCGTTAATGATACTCTGGACAGCATTCAGTGCCGCATCCACCGGGCCAACACCAATACTGGCTCCTACCTTCACTTCACCCCTCACCATGGCCTTTACAGAAGCCGTTGGAGTGATGATATTCCCTGTCATTACAGAGACTTCTATCAGGTCAATGGGACGTTCGGATTTCTTCACTTTGCCCATAATAGCTTCAGCAATGGCGAACAGGTCTGCATCAGTGATGGACTTGCCCTTGTTGCTGATGTCCTTCATCCTGGCCATGATCTCAGTCAACTGGTCGTTGTCAGGTTTAAGACCTCCCTCCTCCAGTGTCTTTACGACCGCATGCCTGCCTGCATGCTTGCCCATTACGATGCGCCGCTTATGACCTACCATCTCAGGTGTCATAATGCCGGGCTCAAAGGTATCTGTCCTGGTAAGCACGCCATGGGTATGTATCCCGCTTTCATGTGCGAATGCATTATCACCAACAATAGGCATTGTCGGAGGTATCCTTACGCCAGTATACCGCTCCACCATATGTGCAGTTTCCACAAGGTACTCTGTCTTGATATTGGTCTTTGCCCTGTAGATACTGTGCAGGCTCATTACGGTCTCGGCAAGGTCGGCATTGCCGGCCCGCTCGCCCAGGCCGTTAATAGTGACCTGTACCTGCCTGCCGCCTCCCTCTACTGCTGCCAGGCTGTTAGCCACTGCAAGCCCGAAGTCGTTATGGCAGTGAACATCAATGGGGATGGTGATATCCTTTTTGATATCTGCTATTAAAGCCTTCATGGCCGATGGCACGAAAACGCCAACCGTATCAGGAATATTTATAACATCGCATCCTACTTCCTGGACCGCCTTGCTGATCTGCAACAGGTAATCAAAATCCGTCCTTGTGGCATCCATGGGGCTAAACATGCATTTTACGCCATGGTCCTTGATATGTTCCACAGCCCTGATGGCCATGTCCAGTACCTCTTCCCTGCTCTTATTGATGGTATGGATGCGCTGCACATCAGACGTGGGAATAAAGGTATGTACCATATCCACTTCACATTCCAGGCATGCGTCAAGATCGGAAAATACTGACCTTGAAAGTCCGCATAC
The DNA here is from genome assembly GCA_030600695.1 of Methanosarcinales archaeon. Lineage (GTDB taxonomy): Archaea > Halobacteriota > Methanosarcinia > Methanosarcinales > Methanocomedenaceae > Methanocomedens_A. Next base: position 3,115 of record JAUVLO010000142.1, read on the forward strand.
ATCCAGTTCAAGACCCATTTTAGCGATCTCGCTTACGTTCTGCTTCTCCCCTTCCGATGACATGGGAAACCCGGCTTCAAGTATATCAATGCCAAGTTTATCCAGTTGGGAAGCTATCTCCTTTTTCTGTTCAAACGTAAGAGATACGCCAGGGGTTTGTTCACCATCACGCAGTGTGGTGTCGAAAATAGTTACGCGCTTATCACGGATCGATTCAGTAATATAGAACCCGATCCCTCACTTTAAGTTCTTCCATATAAAAAACCTCACTTATAGAATCGTTTCATAATATAAAAGGGTTATTGAAGCATCTTGATTCTCCACATGTTCTACTATTATAGCATTATAC
>JAUVLO010000121.1 GCA_030600695.1 Methanosarcinales archaeon
GATCGAAAAACTTATGTAGATATTAAAGATTCATTAGGACGTGTCCTGGCCGGGGACATTGTTTCTGAGATAAGGGTTCCACCTTATGACCGGGCAGAGAAGGATGGGTATGCGATCATGGATAAAAATCCCGATCAAAGAACATTCAAATTGATAGGAGAAACGCTTGCCGGAGATGAAAGAGAGGTGATCATCAAAAGTGGTGAGTGTTGCTGGGTTGCAACCGGTGCGAAGATCCCGGTGGGTACAAATCTTGTTATTCCGGTTGAAAACACAGAAGAATGCAGTGATGAAGTTGGAATTAGAGTTAAAGTTTGTGAATCCGGAGTGGAATTGAATATTTCAAGGAAGGGCTGTGATATTGAACGTGGAGTGACAGTTTTAGAGGAAGGCTGTCTTCTGAATGAGCGAAATATTGGGATACTCGCATCACTTGGTACCAGGAAGGTGAGGGTCTATGATCCACCCAATGTTGCGATTATCTCTACGGGTGATGAACTCAGGCAGATCAATGATGTGAACTCATTGACACTTTCAGCGATTGTGAAACAATCGGGTTGCTCACCATTTTTTATTGGAACAGTATCCGATGATTCAGGGGATATAAAAAAGAAGTTAGCTGAAGCACTTCAATATGACATCATCCTGACGTCGGGGGGTGTTTCTGTTGGGAAAAAAGACCTTATGCCTGGGGTGGTTTCCGGGATGGGGGGAATACTCTTTCACGGTGTCAGGATGCGGCCTGGTATGCCAATGCTTGCGGGTAAGATAGATGAAAAACCGATTCTATGTATGCCTGGAAATGTGACGTCATGTCTGGTCTGTGCCCATGTATTTTTACTTCCGATGCTAAGATCTATGGCACATCTTCCGTTAATCAGGGATATAAGGAGTGCAAGATTGTCAGAGGAAGTGACTTCAGAATATGGGATGCGTCGCTATCTTCCGGTTAAACTGGCAGGAGGAGTTGCATATCCCACGTTCAATGGATCCGGCCTGATCACATCGATAGCGTATGCGGATGGTTTTGTAGTGATCGGGGAGGATGAAATGTTGACGGAAGGGGAAGTTGATGTATGGGTTTTTTAATGATCTCCCCCCCTCTAATGCAAAATTAATTTCATTTATAATAGCATTGTGTAAATATTTTATCTGATCTGTATAGTAAATCTATATACATCCTGTGCGATAGAAAGGCTTTTAGAAAAGCAGCGCCTGAAATATAATTGAGGTTAAAGGCTGCTGCTGTGCGGGTGGTTTGATAATCAGGTGAACAGAATGGAAGCCAGGACAAAAGTGTGGTTAACTCAAAACGGGAAGTCGCTGATAGGAAAAGGCAAAGCTTCCCTCTTACAAGCCATAGACGAAGAGAAGTCCCTGAACAGGGCGTGTAAGAAGATCAACATCTCATACAAACGTGCCTGGCTGATGCTGAAGAAGATTGAGGAAAGTGCCGGGCGGCCAGTAGTCATAAGTGTCCGCGGCGGCAATGAACAGGGGACATTTTTAACCGACTATGCAAAAGAGATGCTTGCTGAATATGATGCCCAGAAGAATATCACCCATGAAACAATAGACGACGCAACATTCTGGGAAGGAGTGGGGCTTGCGATCACTGCGCGCAACCAGATCGCTGGAAAGGTCGTGGACGTCGAACTGGGAGATGTCGTATCCAAGGTGAAGATCTCCATCGAACCAACTGTGGTCACTTCGGTAATAACCACTGAAGCCGTGAAGAAACTGGATATCAAAAAAGATGATGAGGTGCTTGCGGTTATAAAGTCCACGGAAGTGATGATAGCGAAGAAATGAACGCGTCTATGACGATATATTCATAACCCGGTATCCATACCTGTAAGATGCAAATACCATGCCTGCTGATATTTCAATTATCGTTGAAGCCAAGTTTCAAATGGCAAACCATAAAATACCATCAAGATAATTTTCCAGTATGTCTGACCATATCCCGGAACTTGTGGCAGGTGTAAGAAATCCTGCCACTTTATCTGTTTGTAAAGACAATGTCGATGCTGTTTATTTTTCAATTGACCGTTTCAGTCTCAGAGCCCGGGCCAGGGATATAACCCTCGATAACCTTGATACGTTTGTAGAGCAGGTACGAGACAGCGGCCTGAAGGCGTACCTGGCAGTCAATACCGTAATCTATCCGGAGGATCTGCCTGCTGTGGACGCCGTAGTAGAGGCGGCCGCCAGTGCCGGTGTGGATGCAGTTATTGCCTGGGACCCTGCCGTCATTGGCATGACTGTGAAGTGCGGCCTTGAGCTGCATATATCCACCCAGGCCAATGTGTCCAACTGGCAGGCAGCAGAGTTTTACAGGAAACTGGGCGCCAGCCGGGTGATACTATCGCGGGAGCTGACCCTAAAGCAGATAAAGGATATCAGGCAGCATACCGATATGGAACTGGAGGTGTTTGTGCACGGTGCCATGTGCCAGGCAATATCAGGACGCTGCTACCTGTCGGCCTACCTGCTTGGACGCTCGGGCAACTGCGGGGATTGTACCCAGCCCTGCCGGTGGCAGTGGACCCTGCACGGTGAGAATGGGGGGAAGGTGGAACTGGGCGGGAAACACCTGCTGAGTGCCAGAGACCTGTGCATGATAGAGCATGTGCCCGAACTGGTGGATGCGGGAGTGGACGCATTCAAGATAGAGGGCAGGCTCAGGAATCCGGGTTATGCGGCTGTGGTGTCCCGGTGTTACCGTGAGGCACTGGATGCCTGCCGGAATGGTTCATACACAAAGGGGCAGGCACAGCAGTGGAAAGAACAACTGGCCCAGGTCTATAACCGGGGCTTTTCAACTGGCTTCTATTTCGGTACACCAGGACCGGACGGGCTGGCTGTTGAAAAGGATATGAATGCTTCATCAGTGCGCAGGCAGGCAGTGGGTGTGGTGCAGAACTATTTCCTTAAACAGGATGCGGCAGCGATCAGGCTATTGGAAGGAGGGCTGGCGGTCGGGGACAGTATTGTGATCGAAGGGGCCAGTACATATCTGGAACAGGAAGTGGAGTCGTTAATGATAGGAAGTGATCCGGTACAGGAGGCAGGGAAAGGGCAGGATGTGGGCCTTGCCGTGGCTGCCAGGGTCAGGAAGAATGACAGGGTGTTCAGGGTGGAAAGAATATAAGGCAGTACCATAGTAATTTAAGAGACTTTTTAATTTATTCTGATCAAGTATGATAAATGGATCATGGCAAAGAAGATCAACCACAGAGAACACAGAGAGCACAGAGCGTTATTGTATTCTCTGTGCACTCTGTGGTTATAAACCGTTTCAGGAAATAATAAAAGTCTCTAATTTAATGTGAATCCATCTCATAGGAGCTAATACCTTTGACCGGTATACACCAGATACTCACTGTAATTGATGGGGTCGTATGGGGCCCTGGTATGATGTTGCTGCTGATAGGCACCGGCATCCTCCTTACGTACAGGTTGAAGGGGCTTCAGGTACGCAGACTTGTGTACACCCTTCGTCTTGTATCCGAACACGACGGAAAGGAAGAAAAAGGCGACATCTCCCCTTTTCGTGCTTTGATGACCACACTTTCCGGCACAATAGGCACAGGGAACATTGCAGGTGTTGCAACTGCCATCTCAATGGGCGGACCGGGTGCACTTTTCTGGATGTGGCTGACCGCAGTGGTGGGTATGGCCACCAAGTTCGTGGAATGCACACTTGCCCTGCATTTCCGGGACGAACTGCCTGACGGTACAATGATCGGCGGGCCGTTCTATTATCTTGAGAGAGGATTGAAATACCGCAGGGTGGGTATTGTGTTGGGTATGTCTTTTGCAGTTTTTGGTATATTCTCATCCTTTGGCATAGGCAACATGGCCCAGGCCAACTCAGTATCCGTTGCTATGAACGATACCTTTAATGTACCGGGGATAGCTACCGGTCTGGTACTTGCATTGGCAGTGGGGTCTGTTGTCATTGGCGGGATCAAGAGGTTGGGATTTGTTGCCGGCAACCTTGTCCCCTTCATGGCTGTCCTGTATATCCTGTCTGCCCTTGTAGTCCTGGTCTTCAATTTTGATAAGATCCCGGCGGCCTTTTTACAGATAATAGATGGTGCATTCTCGGGAACCGCGGCAGCAGGTGGATTTACCGGGGCTGCTGTGGCCAGTGCAGTGCGTTTTGGTATTGCAAGGGGGATATTTTCCAATGAAGCAGGGCTGGGCAGTGCACCTATGGCACATGCCACTGCCAAAACGCCAAATAGCGTACGCCAGGGTTTGATCGCTATGCTTGGGCCTTTTATCGATACTATTGTGGTGTGTACTATGACAGGTTTGGTCATCGTGTCCACCGGAGCCTGGGAAACAGGCAAGACCAGTACTTCGCTGAGTATTCATGCATTCAATTCGCAGATGGGATATGCCGGTGATGTGATAATTACGCTAGGCATGGCAGTGTTCGCATTCACTACCATACTTACGTGGTCTTTCTATGGCAAGCAGTGCCTGTCCTACTTTGTGGAAAAGGTGTCAGGTGATGTGAGATTTTACAAGGGGTTTTTAAGGGTTTATTACTCTGTATTCCTTGTGGGAATAATGGTGGGTGCAGGGGTGGTTGATCTTCCACAAGGGCTTGGATACCTGGAGGATATCTGGCTGTTCTCTGATATTACCAATGCCCTGATGGCTATACCAAATCTTATAGGGTTGCTGTTGATGCATGGTGTGGTGATCGGGCTGGTGAAGGAGTATTTCAGGAAGTGAAAATGGTGTTTACACGAAATGTGGTGAAAGAGGAGGCTGGAGAGCAATAGGGGAAAGGAGAGGGATAAAAGCAGCGTGAATAGGGAAGTCAATGATATCATTCACAAGGATTTCAATATCGGGGCACACATTTTCTTGTGTATTATTGGGATGATTTTCTACAGATATTTGGCATGGAAGTGCAAATATCTTGGCTTGAGCCTTAGACGGCTTGTGTAGGAGTTAGGGGGGAATTCGTCTTGCTCTTGTGCATGGGAAGATGGGGGGTAAGGTTGATCTGGTGGTTGAGGAGATGGATGCAAATGATTTAGAACACGGATTTCACGTGCCATCGGTTAAGTGTAATATTGTAATGGAACACGGATTGCACGGATGACACGGATGTGCACGGATAATAAATAA
>JAUVLO010000083.1 GCA_030600695.1 Methanosarcinales archaeon
AATATTAAGTAGATATTCAGATTTATGTTACAGTGTGCACCTGTGCAATTTATTAGTGAATTTAAGGTAGTGTCCTGAACCCAATTGTTTACCCGAGCATAATTCATTTATGTTGTAAGTCACTATACCCCGTTTTCAAAAAACGGGGCATCCTGACGCGGGTGCATGAGGGTTTTAATCGTTTTTTGTTTTTTTGGCTTTTATCGGCAAAAATGGGCACGAAATAGTGAGAGTGGCAGCTTTCAGTATTTACCTTAATAACGTGTGGGGTATAAAATTCCATATGCTTGGGAAAATCAGCGAGTTTGGATTCTGGTTTCATACCACTATGAACTCTTTATGAAGTGAGCATAACGTTTGTGTATATCTGATGTTGCGACCGTAGGGAGTAATTTGGGCGAAGGCTTTTGTATAAAAGCCGTAACCAGATATACACTGTTAGCTGATGTATTCCTTTTCTTTTGTTTTCTGATAAGAAAAGTTGTTTTAAAAAAATTTCAAATTTCTTTTTCCATTTTGGGCGAAAGGCAAAGGGGATTAAGGGGTGAATGCCCGAGCCCAAAACATATTACTTTGATCTTTTTGCTCAATAGTTTACATTGAATCGAATAAATTTGATTGATATGATTGAATATTTTTTGTGTCTTGCTTATTAGACATAATTTTTTTTACTGTTGAAGCTAAATTGTTTCGATTGATAATCGTTACTTTTTTCTGTTCCTTTATCAATTGTCTGTTTAAATCGTATTTGGGGTTGTTTATGTCGGTATCTGGGTCGTAAATAACAGCCCTTGGAATAGAATAACTTAAAGCATACCCCATCGCTAATCTCGAACCACTATCATTACCTTGACTATTTTTTGCATAGCTTGCTGATAAAATAATAGTATCACTAAAAAGGGCTTGCAATCTATCACGCTCTTGATATCTACCACCTAGTTCCATTTTAGATTTGGCATTTTCATAATATTCTGTTATCAATAAACCGTTGTTTTTAACAATTTCCTTTGCTAATTCTATGTTTGTTGCTGGCAAAATATTATTTAGCGAACTGGGAAGAATAGCTACCGTCTTTCCATTTGAACGTAGTGTCTGTCTATGTGCTATTGAATCGCAACCTAATGCCAATCCACTAACAATTGTAGCACCATTTTTTACTAATTCTACAATAACTTCTTGTTCTATTATTTCAATATCATTATCTGGATTGAGTAAGCCTATAACGGCAATATTCTTATTAGTCGCTTTCAATAAACTTAAATCACCACGATAAAAAAGAACGATTGGTTGTTCACTATTTTTTACTTTTCCTCTATATGGAGGAAAATTTTTGTCTCCAATGGCAACAGCTCCATCCATAAATCTTTCAAATCTTAGAATATCTTCTCTAATCCTTTCTTTATTCTTTTCAAAGCCCTCAAGTGTTATTTGGTAATCTTCTTTTGCATCTTTATTCAATAAAGACACAATAGTATCTACTGTTTCATTTCCTCTTAGATTTTTTACAATCCAAGCTCTGCCAATACCCCTATAGGTCTTTGTAGTTAAAATATTGATTGCATTGTTCGAATATATCATATTTTTTCTTTTAAATTTTAAAATCGGTTATACACTGTTCGACCAACTGCATAAAAAGTAACAGAATGTGCACCTTTCTTTAACAATGCTTGGATTGCATCTTCATCTATATTTACTGTTCTAGTGTATAAATCATCAATTAACAAAATATTTTTGTCCCTGACATTACTCGATATATTACAAGTTTTAATTGTAATTCCCGGATATGGTTCTGCACCGTCATTGTTATAATTTGGAGTGTTAGCTGGTAGATGGGTGGTTTTGGTGTTGGTGTGCCTAACAATATAATCTATGCCATCACTAAAACTATTTAGTTGATTTACAACATTTCGAATAGCTGATCTAAATAACAATTGATTTGGTTGATAATTAGTTTTTGCTCTTGGCACTACACAAACAGTTAGAGAGTCCAATTGTAATACTTGAAAAACTTTAGGCATATCCTCAAATAATACATTTTCCAATTCTTGCACAGCCATATTTAATTTAGCGTTTAAAAAGTTCCCGTAGGTATTTTTCAGTGTATTAATATAATCAGGATTCTCTGGGCTTTGATATCCGACATAATCTGTATGATAGAAAGCCTGAATATCTTGACTTAAGTAACGATTGGATTGAATTGTAAATTTATACATAATTTGTAAAAGTTATTATTTAAAGGCTTATTATATTTTGAATAGGAATGCCAGCAAGTATAGCAACATTAATTTCTGATTTTTCATTTTCAAAGAGTAAAACCGAGGTAGGGGGTATTTTCAAATATAAAAGTGTCCTTTCGTATTTGTTAACTTTGTTTTCATTGTCTGTTTTTAGTTGATAAAACTTATGACTAAAATTGTCAATTAGTTTGTGATATTCTAATGTAATTAACACTCTTTCTTTTCGGCAATTAGTAACTAAAATCGTCTTGTTTGTTTTAGAATATTTTTTTAATATATCCGCAACTAAATCATTCACTTTTGTTTCAGGCAGATGTTCTATGTAAATTTTATTCTTTAATTGGATTATTTTTTCATATTCCGCCTTAGTAAGATTTGGGATTACTTTTTTTAGCACTTCGCGATTAAACCTTTCGCTGGGATTATAAGGGATATCTATATTTGACTGTATCACCTGTTGGATTGCTTTTTTATATGATAAATAATTGGCATAATTGGTGTTAACCAATGTACCATCCATATCGAAAAATAGAACATTTGTACTATTAATTCTTTGATCCAATTTTCGTATAAAATCAATTGTTTTTCCCATTGTTAATAAATTAATTAATAAATCGTTTTCGGAGCGAAGCGGAGAAAACACCTTATTTCCCTCTAAAGCCCCAGCCGTTCCACCGCCGGACTGTAAGTCCGAGGCATCCCCAATGTTGCATTGGATGTCCATACTCTCGATATTACGCCAGTCACTATACCCCGGACTTAAGTCCAGGGCCTGTTTATAATACTCCGCATCACGATTTTCTATCTTGTCCGGCGATATATTTCTCAACAACTTCCCAGCCATGCCCAACACTTCCATGATAGCAGCTTGGTGCCCAAAGACTTTTTTCACACCACTTTTTCAGTTCAGGGAATTCCTGCCTCAATATCCTACTCGTTCTACCTTTGAGCCGCTTGGCTATAAAACTTACGGAATATTTTGGCGGGCATTGGATAAAATTATGGATGTGATCACTACTTACTGACATGTCAATAATCTTAATATCAAGTTCTTTACAGGTCTTCCTGATTATCGCTTCAGCCAGCATAGCCACATCACCAACCAGTACCTTACCCCTATACTTTGGGCTGAACACCATATGGTCGGTGAGCAGCGATACCGTGTGCCTGTCACGCCTCAGTTCCTTTGATATATTGAATTGTGTATGGGACAGTAGTATAAGAATCAATGGCAAGAGTGCACTGAAAGTATTAACACTATCACATAAAATAAGTCGAATTAATCAAACCAAAATCTACCTCTCAACCACAGTCCCCCCTCTCCCCTCCAGCGCTTCCACCACACCCTCGGGCCTGCACACAACCGCCCGCTCCCCGCCCTGCTCCACGAACTCCACCGCCGCCTGTATCTTAGGACCCATACTCCCGGGCGGGAACTGCCCTTCTGCAAGGTAGCGGCGCGCCTCCTCCACTGACAAACTGTCCAGTTCCACCTGGCCGGGTGTATTATAATTCAGCGAAACCTTATCCACAGTCGTCAGGAACATCACCACATCCGCCCCGATCTCAGCAGCAAGCAAACTGGAAGCCAGGTCCTTATCGATCACAGCATCCACACCCTTCAGGTCGCCATCCACCTCAACCACAGGGATGCCCCCGCCCCCACAGGCAACCACAATAACGCCATCCGCCACCAGTTCCCTGATCACTCCCGCCTCAACAATATCCACAGGCACAGGCGAAGGCACCACACGCCGCCACCCCCGCCCGCTGTCCTCCACCACAATGTGACCGCACCGCTCGAACTCATCAGCCTCCTCCCTGCTGTAAAAAGGTCCGACAGGCTTGGTGGGATGCCCGAATGCAGGGTCGTGTGGGTCCACCAGCACCTGCGTCACAACCGGCGCCACCCTGGTATCAAGATGGTGGTCCTTCAACTGGTTGACCAGGCTCTGCGCTATCATATATCCCATGCTCCCCTGGGACTGGGCCACATCCACATTCAGCGGCACATACGGCACCTTCCCGCGGGCAGCCTCCACCTGGATCATGATAAACCCCACCTGGGGACCGTTCCCATGGGTCAACACCACCCGGTGGCCCGCACGCACCAGGTGGGCTATGTGCCCCATGGATTCAAAAGTATTATCGAACTGCTCCCTTATGGTGCCCTTCTGCCCTGGCTTGATAATGGCATTACCGCCAAGTGCGGCCACAATAAGACTCAAGTAGCCACCCTGAGGAATTCATCTATTACGGTTTCCAGGGTCATCTCCCCGATCTCCTTAATCTCGTAGCGCACCCTGGTGGCCGGTTTATTGATACTGATCTCCCATGTCAGGTCAATGGGAGTGCCTATGACCACAGCATCGCAGTCCACCCGGTTGATAGTTTCCTCCAGGTCGCTGACCTGCTGGGGGCTGTAACCCATGGCAGGCAGCAGCGCCCCTGTATCAGGATATTTCTTGAAGGTCTCGGTAATAGTTCCCACAGTATATGGCCTGGGGTCAACAATCTCCCGTACCCCTGCCTTGTAGGCCCCGATGGTGCCTGCACCGTATTTCATGCCGCCATGGGTCAGGGTGGGTCCGTCCTCCACCACCAGCACCCGTTTCCCCCTTATCATCCCAGGGTGCTCCACCGTGACAGGCGAAGCCGAGTCAATTATCCTGGCGCCCGGGTTGACCTCCAGGATGTTGCGGCGCACCTGCTCGATCTTTTCAAGTTCCGCAGTATCCTGTTTATTGATCACCACAACATCAGCCATTCGCAGGTTTATCTCACCCGGATAATATGTGAGCCCGTCCCCGGCCCGGTGCGGGTCTGCCACCACAATGCTCAGGTCAGGTTTGAAGAACGAAAAATCATTATTACCACCGTCCCATACCACGATATCTGCCTCTGCCTCGGCCCTGCAGAGTATCTTTTCATAATCCACACCTGCAAACACCGCGCAGCCCGCATCTATATGGGTCTCATATTCCTCCCTCTCTTCTATGGTAGTACCCATGGCATCCAGGTCCTCATAGCATGAGAAACGCTGCACTGCCTGTTTTGCCAGGTCCCCGTATGGCATGGGATGCCTAACTACAGACGAGGTCTTGCCCAGCTTTCGCAGGATCTGGCATACTTTTTTACTCACAGAGGTCTTACCGCTGCCGGTACGTACTGCACATACCGATATCACAGGTTTGCTGCTCGTAAGCTGGGTGGAATCGGGTCCCTGCATGATAAAATCCGCACCTGCGGCATTGACCATTGCGCCTTTGGACATGACATAATGATACGGCACATCACTATAGGCGAACACTACCTGGTCAATGGAGTGCGAATGTATCAGGTCAATAAGCTCGGCTTCCGGGTATATGGGAATACCATCAGGATACAGGTCGCCTGCCAGTACGGCTGGATATGTCCTGCCCTCGATATCAGGTATCTGGGTGGCAGTGAACGCTGCCACATGGTAGGCAGGATTATCCCTGAAATATACATTAAAATTATGGAAATCACGACCTGCTGCCCCCATTATTATGACTTTAGTTAGATTGTTGCTCATATAGCTTCCCTCGTGCTGTTCATTATCATCAAATGTTGTAGTACAAATAACCACCAGATAAAACCTACTTTCCGCTTTTACTTTTCTGCCGCAGAGCATACAGAGCTTGTATCTGGTTTTACTCTCTGTGCCCTCTGTGCCCTCTGTGGTTTATTGTTTATCACTTGTTAGAATTTGCATTTTATTAGTTAATATTGTTTGGTTTTTAACTATAAATTATGTAATATGAAGTCAGTATAATCAAATTTTATCTGGATATCTGTAGTTCATCAGCGTGTACCTCCAGTTCGTCCCGGTCCGGTTTTCCAGTCACAGGTACAAGGATGTGTTCATTGTCCCGGCGTATCTGCACTTCACCTGCTGCCCGCACAACTCCAACGCTTGATCCTTTCTAGACGGGATTTAGTGTGCTTTTTCAAATGGTTTTTATGTGGGGAGAGGAGAGGAGGTTGAGGCCTCACCGTGGCTGCAAAAAAAGATTAATGCGATTATTTCATTCTGTTTCGCATTTCCTTATAAACCCTTTTACGTTTATCTACAATTATAAGCCACAAAGTTTCGCCCTTGAGCACATAGATAAGTCTAAAGTTACTAAATCTTACACGAAAACACTCAGAACAACCTTTGAGTGTCTTAAATCTATACGGGTCTTCTTTTACTCTAGAGATTAGTTCTGCGAGTTGTTCTTTATCGGCTTTGCTTAGCTTCTTTAAATCCTTCTCAAAACGAGGATGTGCCTTCAATACCCATGCCATATTTCATCCTTTGAGAAGGTCCAGAATCATTTCCTCATTCAAACCAACTACTTCCCCACTCTCAACCTCATCAACACGTTTGTAAACTTCTTCCATAAAATCCGGATCTGTAATAGCTTCTAATTCATCAATTTTATCTTCTATTTCTCTAATGAGACTTTCAAAAATATTCCTATCCACCAGTACCAAATCATCCCCAAGTTTCCTGGAGATATTATATCTCCGATTTTTTACGTTTATTGCTTCAGTCATTTCTTTAACTTATTTATTGTAAATATTAAGTACTTTTCTAATATATATCCACTAACCTTGTAGTTAGTATTTCGACGGCTTTCAATATCTCCCCTCTCAACTCCCTGGATACATGGATACTACTGCACCCGCTGCCCGACCTGTGCACCATACCAGCAGCCATCTACTTATACCAGGCAATACTGACAAGTTAAGCCCTGTTCCCCCCACACCCCTACAAAGCAAAAGGAATAATTTATCACTAATTCTGAGTACATAGTACTGATGACGGAAGAGCCCATGGAATGGGCAGAAAAGTACCGCCCAAAAAACCTTACCGAAGTGGCAGGCCACCGTACCATTATCAATGACCTGGTCAGTTGGGCCAACAAATGGGAAACGGAAGTACCGAAGGACAAGGCACTGATATTCTACGGCAAGCCCGGAGTTGGGAAGACCTCAGCCGCTTATGCCCTGGCCTACCAGATGGGATGGGACGTAATAGAGCTGAACGCCAGCGACCAGAGGACTGCAGGTATTATCCAGAAGGTCGCAGGTTCTGCCAGCCGGATGGGGACCTTTGACGGCACATCAGGACGGCGGCTCATCATACTGGACGAGGCAGACAACCTGCACGGTAACTATGACCGGGGCGGTGCCAGGGCCATTATCAATGTGGTGAAAGGCACATCCCAGCCCGTTATACTCATCGCAAATGAATTTTATCAAATGGACCCGGCACTGCGGCTGGCCTGCAAACCAGTCCAGTTCAGGACAATAAACAGCAGTACTATTGTTTCCGCACTAAAAGCAATATGCAAAAATGAAGGCATAATGATAGGCGTAGGTGTCATAGATACTATTGCTGACAATGCCAATGGCGACCTGCGCAGTGCTATCAACGACCTGCAGGCCATGTCCATTGGTAAGCACGAACTGGAAGTAGATGATATTATCACAGCACCCAGGGATGTAAAGGAAACAGTGTTCAAGTTACTGGATCATGTATTCAAAGCCGCAGATATGAGATCTGCCCAGCAGGCTGCATGGCATGTGGATGAAAGCCCTGATAACCTGATAAACTGGATAGACGAGAACCTTCCCATCGGATACAAGGATGCGCATGATATGGCTGCCGGTTATTTCCAGCTTGCCAGGGCCGACCTGTTCCTGGGCAGGGTACGCCGCAGGCAGAA
>JAUVLO010000038.1 GCA_030600695.1 Methanosarcinales archaeon
ATCTCTGTACCCAGCATGCCCGTGGTTACACCGAAATCCCCGCCCGCATGGGCCGGGTTCACATGTGCCAGCAGGTACTGGTCTACCACATCGTCGGGATGATGATGGTCCACTACTATCATGTCCATACCGTACACCTTAGCCTGCAGCATGGCTGGCACATCTTCCTCAGTACTCCCGTTATCCATCAATAGCACCAGCGGCATCTTCTGCCCGTGCCTCTCATTATCTGCAGTGGCAAAGGTAATGTCCCTGGTAATATCCACCATCTCATAGAACGGTGCCTTGCTGGGTGAACGCCTGTAAAAATGATATCCGGCATCCGACCCGCCCACTTCCTGTATCAGGGGTATCACCGCTTTCTCGATAGCAATGGCAGAAGTAATGCCGTCTGCATCTGCATGATGGCGCAATACAATGGGTCGTGAATGGAAAATAGCCCTCCGAATCTCTTTTGCGACCTGGCGCATCTTTGGCCGCAGTGCTTCCAGTATCGGGCTCTCGATCAGGAACTCGATCTCATGGGGCTCGGAGCGCTTATCCAGGGCATTCTCTATCTCCTCCTTGATAGCAGCCGACTCTGCTCCCCACATCTGCTTTATTTCCCTGATCTCGATCTGCAGTTCGGTGTTCCTTACGCTAAGCTCACCCACTACCTTTGCGATCATATCTGATTCTATCTCAGGATATGAACGCTGCCCCGCCTTCTCAAAGGCCGCACAGGGCACGCTCCCGGTCTCATCTGCCACCGTAAATATGGTCGGGCCGCCGGTCTGCTTTATCTGGATGACCTCACCCGAGATATGCACCAGCTTACTGATATGGTCACGAAGCCCGGATACCTGGGTGCGGGGGATATCCTTTTCAACCTGGAGCAACTGGTATTCCTTAAGGGTTACCGGGACAAGGTCTATGTTGCCGTTGGATGCAATGTTCTTCACCTGTACAAAGATCGTCTCCCCCACTTCAGGGGTCCTGGTCAGGTGCTTCTGGTGCGCCAGCCCGCGGGTACGCGGATTCAGGTTCACGAAAGCGCCGAAATTGGCCAGGCTGTCCACCACTCCTTCATAGGTCATGCCGATCTCCAGGTCAGAGGTATCGCAGGCAGGACTCAGTTTCTGTACCAGCGGTTTTGTGGCGCAGGAAGCACACATATCACCTTTAGTATCAGCATCCAGGGGCTGGCCGCATACCCGGCAGTTGACCATCTCACCCCTGCCGCCGCAGACCTCGCATTTCTGCTTCACTGTAATGCTGCCTGAGCCGCCGCACTTCTGGCATTTGGAGCCGCCTTCCAGCATGCTTCCCAGGTCCTTTTCTGTCATTTTGGTAAGGTCAAGACTCTTAGGTTTGCCTGATCCCTTGCAGTCAGGACATTCCTGCTCTGAGGTAGCAATATATCCTTTGCCCTTGCATGCTTCACATTGTTTGGTCATCGTACTTGAATTATAATTTGATTATTGTAATCTTCAATTATTGGAATTGTTAAAATCATTAAAATTTCCGTTCGATCATATAATCTGCCAGCGCCAGCAGTATATCCTTTGCTTCGCTCTCTGGCAGGACATCCAGTTTTTCCTTTCCATCAACCACATATTTTCTGGCAGTGGCCAGGGCATAGTCAATGGAACCTGAATCTTCCAGCTTCTTAAGGGCATCATCGATCTCCTCCCTGGTAGCTTCCCTCTTGCCGAACACATCCAGTTCCACATTATTTTCCCTGGCGTGGATGACAATCAAGGTCTGCTTCCCCTCCATCAGGTCACTTCCCCTGACCTTTCCCAGCACATCTTCCGGCGTGATCAGGTCCAGTACATCATCATATATCTGGAAACCCACGCCGGTCAGCCGTCCAAAATCCCACAATGCCTGGGCTTCCCCAGGAGTCCCGCCGCCGAGGACAGCTCCCATCTTACAGGATGCCGCATACAGTATGGCAGTCTTTTTTTCCACCATTTCCATGTACTCGGCCTCAGATACATCATTCCTTTTCTCAAAACTGATATCGGTCCACTGTCCTTCACAGATCTCTATACACGTAATGGACATCATGACCATGCATTCCACCATCCTGGCTGCGTCAGTTTTGGTCTGGCTGAGGATGTGGAACGATTTTGAATACAACGTATCACCTGCCAGTATAGCACCGGACAGACCCCACTTCACATGGACTGCAGGTATCCCGCGCCTGAGGTTGTCCTCATCCATGATATCGTCATGTATGAGGGTGAAGTTATGGACCAGTTCAACAGTGGTAGCTGCAGGAATAACATCCTGTGGATTCCCGCCCACGGCTTCGGTGGAAAGGAAAAGAGCCGCAGGCCGCAATCGTTTTCCACCAGCATCAAACAGGTATCGCATAGCACGGTAGAGTTCATCAGGGTCTCCGATCGGCATCAGGTTCTGGATGGCCCCATCCACCATTGAGCCTCTTTTATTTATTTCTTCAAGCAAATCCATATAAATCCCCTGTATGGTCTCAAATTATTCTACAAGTATCTCTTCACCGTTACGCATAATAAGTACATTCTCACCGAAAACATAACCAGCATCTTCTGCCATTTCCATATAATGACCATGCATCTCAATATCTCCGTGTGCAGGAATCACGTATTCGGGATTTATCAACCTTAGCAGCTCCCAGTGGTCTTCCTTGTACGCATGACCTGAAACATGCACATTATCATATATCCGTGCACCCTTCATTCCCAGTTTCGTTTCAAGCGAATACCGGTTCGCCTGGGTCAGGGGGTTGGGTATCACGTTTGCAGAAAATACTACCTTGTCACCTTTTTCTATCTTGTAATCAGTACCATTTGAAGCTATCCTGGGCAGTATGGCACCGGGCTCGCCCTGGTGACCTGTGACAATGGGCAGGTACTTTTCCCTGCCGTTATCATTAATGCGTTTCAGGGCCTTATCAATTGATTTCCGGTGGCCGTATATCTCAAGGTTCTCAGGGAATTTTAAAAATCCCATCTTTTCGGCAGTACCAACATACTTCTCCATCGAACGACCCAGCAATACAGGGATGCGTCCCATCTCAGCTGCTGCATCAATTATGGACTTTATCCTGGCTATATGGGATGAGAACGTAGTAACGATCACTCCGGACTCAGCCTCCTCGGTACCCAACAGCACATCAGATACCATATCTGCTGCTATCTTTTCAGACGGGGTCTTACCCTTGCGGTTAGAGTTGGTACTTTCCGTTATCATCAGGGACACACCTTCTTTCCCGATCTGCCGCAGCCGCTCAAAATCAGGTGCTTCACCTATAGTTGGTGTACGGTCTATCTTGAAATCGTTTGCATACAGTACAGTGCCACCAGGCGTGTGTATGGCGGCAAAGGCTGCATCAATGATACTGTGCTGCACCCTTATGAGCTCAATTGATATATTGGGGCTCACCTCATACATCTGGCCTGTCGAAAGGGCCTCCACCTTGTTGTTCACCTTATATTTCTTCTCATTACTTATCTGCTGCTTGATCAGCTCTGTTGTATATGGCGTGGATAGGATAGGCGCATCATACCTGTGTGCCAGTTTTGGTATGGCACCAATATGGTCCAGATGCCCGTGAGTACACACGATGGCCTTGACTTTTCCTCCGACCTGCTTCATCACCCTGTCATCGGGTATAACACCCATATTGATAAGGTCCATTGAACTTTTCCTGTCAATCTCTACATCTTCATGTATCTGGACCCTGTCAAGACGGAGTCCCATATCCATTATGATGACTTCTTCACCCACTCTTATTGCTGTCATGTTACGGCCCATTTCGTTATAGCCGCCTACAGCTATGATTCCTATTTCTGTCATTAAAAATTCTCCTTTTAAATATTCATATTTTCTACAACTGTTTTTCTCATCTATCTACACGCAAAGCGGGTAGTATTAAACCCGCGTTCATTCAAATACTCATTAGTTTTTCCTGTTATTACTACCCGGGACTGCATAAGCTCCCCAATGGTAGCGCTGCCGGTCAGGAACATGGCAGTCTTCAATTCTTCCAGGAAGACACTAAGCCTGGCCTTCACATCTTCCGGTCCATTTAACGCCGGTACTACCAGCGGCAGTGCTGCTGCGCACACGCTGGCACCTATTGTGAGGGATTTCGCCATATCTACTCCTGTACGTATTCCTCCGGTTGCGATAACCGGCACTGAAATGTTGCTCTCTATCACACTAATGGCCGTGGGTATACCCCAGTCCCAGAACAGGTTACCCAGTTTTTCGCTCATGGTATCGGACTGCTGCCTGGCCCTGTAGACTTCTACACCAGCCCAGGTTGTACCGCCCAGGCCCCCTACATCTATGGCAGACACACCGGCATCGCACAACTGTTGTGCCACCTCGCTGCTGATACCTGCTCCTGTCTCCTTGGCTATCACAGGTATCGTAAGTTCGTCACATACCTGTTTGATAAGTCCAAGCCCTCCTCTTGCATCTGTATCACCTTCGGGCTGGATGGCCTCCTGCAGGAAGTTCAGGTGTATGGCCATGGCATCGGCATCTATCATTTCGGCAGCCTGCCTGACACCCTCGACCCCGTATTCCTTAAGCTGGGGCAAGCCAATATTTCCGTAAACAAAAGCATCGGGTGCGGCGTCCCTTACTATCCTGAACGAATCCTCCTGTGCCGGGTCTTCGATGGCAGCCCTCTGGCTGCCTACACCGATGCCGATTCCCATCTCCTGTGCGGCAAGTGCCAGTGACTCGTTCACCTTCGCAGTATCGGGATGGCCTCCGGTCATGGAAGCTATTAATAAGGGGAATGCCAACCTGTGACCAAGGAACTCAACAGACGTATCTATCTCCTGCCTGTTGATACCTGGCAGTGCATTGTGCATAAGTGTTATTTCCTCGAACCCTGTGCGCCTGAAATTGTGCTCATCCCGGTTTGCTTCCACATTCCGGCTGGCACATAATTCAAGATGTTCGATCTTTCTGTTTGATGTACTCATATTTCCCTTACTATTATTGTTAAGAATTCACTTATCCTTTTGTATAAGTGTGCCCGGTGTCGCACCATCCAGGAATGCACGAACATTCCCTGGTATCGATGCATTGAATATCCGGCTGCTGATACCTGACCTGCCAGCCAGGTCCACAAGTTCGGTTACTTTTCCAAGCATGCCGCCGGTAACATCGGTATGTGAAGACCCGCCAATATGGACTTTTACCTCGTCAAATGATGCAGGTGTTATCACAGGTACTGTGTGTCCTTTGTCATCCAGTACCCCGTCTGTCACGCTGGCGATACCGATACTTCCTGCACCCAGCTTTTGTGCAATATACGGGACCACCTGGTCGCCGCTTAAAACGGCTGCACCCCTTGTCGCATCCATTACCACGTCACCATGAAGTACAGGGACCATGCCCCTTTCCAGCATTACACTGATATGGGCACCAAACATTTCACTAATACGTCCGCAATCAAGCAGGAAACTACCGAAAGGATGTACAGGAACCGCAGGCACTCCAGCCCGGTTCAGGGCATCGACAACCATGTTGTTTAATATCCTGACACTGCGGTGCGTCTCAATGACACCTTCCATATCGAATTGTTCAGTGAGCCGGTACTTTTTGGCAAGCGGATGCCCGAAAGAACCCGCACCGTGAACCACTATCAGGTTGCCTTTGTTTGCAGCCTCCACAGCCATGCCCGCAATCTCACCTGCAATGCGATCGATCTCACCAGGCAGGGCCTTTGGGGTCTGGCTGGACTTTTCAGTAATAATACTGCCGCCTATCTTCAGCACGGTCAGGTCAGTCAGATCCTTCATTCAACCTTCACCCCTTCGTGAGTAGGACTTGTAATAATGGCCTCCCCGCCTGCAGAACGGATCGCATCTGCCACTTCATCCGGGTGATCGGTAATAGCGACCATACAGCCGCCGCCGCCTGCACCTGTGGTCTTGGCACCCCATGCACCGGCACCCCGTGCAGCCCAGACAAGGTTCGAGAGTTCCTGTGAACCTACACCCAGTGCATCGAGCAGACCATGGTTGATATTCATAAGACCTCCCAGTGCAGCGTAATCCCTGTCTTCAATAAATACTTCACCGTAACCGGAGAGGCTGCCAATTGTACTGATGATCGGGTCAATTGCTGCCGGGTAATCCTCCTTAAGTGACCTGACATTCGCTACCAGTTCCCTGGTAGATGAAAAACTGCTTGTATAACCTATGACAATGGGACATTCAGGCAGTGATAAATTTTGCCTGCCTGGTATGGTCACCACGCCGCCCATTGTGGACACAAAGGTATCGGTAGGACTTGCCGCACCCTGTACATCGACTTCAATGGCATGCCCGATGGCTGCAATTTCATCAAGGGTATGGCCAGTATCGAACTGGATGGATAATGCACGCAGGGTAGCAATGGTCACCGCAGCTGATGAACCAAGTCCCGAACCCACTGGCAGGTCGGATGTTATATCGACTTTTACACAACCGGTAATGTATTGTTCCATTTCCCTGATACACTGGGTAACATAGGGGTGTTTTACAGTATCAAGGCCGGTTGTACCCAGACTTGAACTGATAATATGCCCGCCGGATGGTTGTACACTCACCCGTGTTCGCAGGTCCACTGCACACGCAATGGCCTTCTCACCATATATCACCGCATGTTCGCCAAAAAAAAAGATCTTGCCGGGCGCGCTACAAGTAGTTATTGTCATAATAAAATGTTATCACTCAATTATTACTCAATAATGATGCTACTCAATAATGATGCCTGCATATCCCACCACAGCAGATGTATCTCCAGTTATATCACCACTGGTGGTATAGTTGAGCAGGGTACCCTTTGAAGCACCCAGTGCTTTGGATGCCGTAAGCATTACCGAGATGGGGCCGTACCCACAGACCGATGCGTTTCTTTCTGCCAGGCGTTGATAGAACCCGTCCACATCCAGTTCCAGGATCGGTTCGATAAGATAGTTATCGGTCTCCTTTGCCACACTATCTTCCACGTAATGGCTGAAGTCACTGGAAGCGATGATAACAATCCTGTCATCACTGTCCTTTATTACCTGTGCCAGCTGGTCCCCTACTTCTATAGCAGTCTCCTGGTCCTGCAATCCCATGCATATTGGGACAATACTGAACTCATGGGAAAAACGGTACTGTAGGAAGGGGAGCTGGACCTCAATGGAATGCTCATACTGGTGTGCGCTCTCGTCCAGGTCGATTATACCGCCAAGCAGTTGTTTCACCAGTTCTTTGTTGACAGGTACATCCCCTAAGGGAGTATTCCATGTTTCCCGGGACACAGCTACTACAGAGCCCAGCCCTGTATGGTTCGGACCCAGCAGCACGTATGTGTCAGCTTCAGGTAAAGCAGTATAGACAGTAGCAGCAGTTGTACCGGAATAAGGATAACCCGCATGGGGAACTACAGCTCCGGTAACGTCCCTTACACCTCCAGTCACATTTGCGAAACACCTTTTCAGTTCCCTTTTCAGGTGTTTCGGAATACCGGGGTAGAACTGTCCTGATACAGCCGTTCTCCTCAAATCCTGCACCGCCTTACATAGTATGTTATTGGAATTACTTATAGTTCTTACTTATAGTTCTGTTTCAAAATCCTCTAACTTGTAATTAAAGGGGATGCCTTTCAATTCAGTGGTCTGCCTGGCTACCAGGTAATATACCAGTGAAAGGGCCTTTCGCCCCTTATTGTTAGTGGGGATTACCAGGTCCACGTTGGAGGTGGAGTTGTTAGTATCACACAATGCAACAACCGGAATGCCGATACTCACTGCTTCCTTGACCGCCTGGTTATCTCCATGTGGGTCTGTTACCAACACAATATCCGGTTCCGTGTATAAGTCAAGGTTCGGATTCGTAAGTGTCCCTGGTATGAACCTGCCTACTATGGCCTTTGCACCGATGGTCTTTGCCAGCATCTGGACAGGATGATGCCCGTACTGTCTTGCAGATACGATCAATATCTTAGTGGGATCATATTTTGCAAGCAGTGCTGCTGCCGACCGTATTCTTTCATCTGTGGACTGGATGTCCAGCACATAAAGCCCATCTGTCCTTACCCTGTAGACAAACTTCATCATATCCTTTGTCTTCTGCTGGGTGCCGATATGGATACCGGCTGCAAGGAATTCGTCCAGGGGGACTATGGAATCGTAACCCGCGTCCTTTACTACTTCAATATCACTTTCCATTTTTACACCTTTGAAATTATATTATTATTATTCAATTACTATTTAATTGTTATTTAATTGTATTATTATCATTTAATACCCTAATTTTGTTTCACTGCGCTCAACCGTTTGACCGTTATCGGGATTGTTCCCATTTCAAGTTCCCTTAATGCAATCTCTATGGGCTCGCCCGAGTCATCTTCCAGAAGCACAGGTGCCCCCATTGATATCTGCAAAGCACGTGCGCCGATGATGCGTGCACGTTCATAACGGGTTAATTTATCTTCTTTCAATTATTTCACCTCAAAAATAAACAGGAGTAACTGCATACTTTGAATGACAGTATAAACTGATATGTTCAACTGATTCGTTCAACTGATATGTTCAACTGATATGTTCAACCGATTCGTTCAACTGATATGTTCAACCGATTTGTTCAACCGATTTGTTCAACCGATTCGTTCAACTGATATGTTCAACCAATTTGTTCAACCGATTCGTTCAACTGATACGTCTAACTAATACTTTACACTGAATACATTTGCTCCCGGAGTCCCTCCGGGAATGGTTATATCTTCTATACATTGCATGTTTATTTTCCTTTTAAGGGTTTTGGATAACCATGGAAACCTGAATGGGGTTGCTGAGATTCGAACTCAGGTTGCGGCGTCCCGAACGCCGTAGGATGGTCCAGGCTACCCTACAACCCCTACTGGTATGGAGCAAAGGTATCTACCAGTTTTATGTGGGAGAGCAGCATCCTGCGGCAGCAGTATCTATCGATACCAAGGTCGTCCAGGACTTTTCCGGGATTCTCGAATTCTGACACGCGCTTTTCATACTCTTCCCATACACTGGCAATGACCTTACCACATGTGAAACATCTTACCGGAATCATCTTAATGGCTCATCTATATGATTTCTGGGACTTGGCTCTTGCACCTGGTCCACCGAACTTCTTTGTTTCCTTCTGTCTGGAATCATTGACAAGAAGGCTCCTGTCATAAGCAAGCATTGCGTCCTTCACTGCCAGGTCGCCGGTCCATTCTACGACACCCTTTCCAATGGCAGTCCTGACCGCATTTGCCTGACCCATGACTCCCCCGCCGCGGACATTTACATCAATGTCGATCTTTGAGGTTACTTTATCACTTAGAAAGGCTACGGCTTCCAGTATCTTGAGTCTTGCTATTTCTGGTTCGTATATTTCTATGGGTTTTTTATTAACCCTTATGCGGCCTACGCCTTCTGTGATCTTGGCCCTGGCAATGGCAGTCTTATTTTTTCCTGATGTATTGATGATCTTGACCATTCATCTTCCTCCTGGTTAGGATTTAGCACCCAGTCGTTTGCTGAGTTCTTCAAGCCTGATATACTTGACAGAACTCAATTTATTCATATTAGCTTCAGCAATGGATACTTTCTCTTCACTGCTCAGTGCATCTGGCACTCCGATAAAGGTTTTCAGTCTTGACATGGCATCTTTGCCTCTTGCTCTTTTATATGGCAGCATGCCCCGTATTGTTCTTTTCAATATATGGTCGGAGCGTCTCGGGAAGTATGGCCCGAACTCTCTATTGCCCCTGTCAACGGTCTCTTTGTATTCACCAAATGTGGAAACCTTTGAACCGGATATTACAGCTTTCTCGGCATTTACGATGAATATCTCTTCACCTTCAAGAAGCCTTTTGGCTACAACACTGGAAAGCCTGCCCAGTATCATTCCATTTGCGTCTATAATTGTCATTTCATCGCACCTCATTGCATTATCTTCACACCGGAACCATTAGGGTTCTCTTTAACCAGGTCCTCGATGTTAAGGCAGGACCCCCCTTTTTCCATGATCTTTTCCCTTGCACTGTCGCTGAATCCCAGTGCAGCCACTATTACCTTATGCTCGATGTTACCGGAACTTAACACTTTTCCCGGCACGATAACAGTTTCATCCTCACTGGTATATCTGTTGATCTTGCTAAGGTTCACTGCAGAATAATTCCTTGTGGGGCGTTCAAGACGCCTTGCAATGTCCCGCCAGATATTCACTCCATTATCGCGGGATAAGGCCTTGAGGTCGACGATAAGGCCTACTGTGCGTGGATTTGTTTTTCTGATTATTTTACTCAATTGTTGTTCCTCCGTATGACCCTGAAAAAGGGCCTGACTCACGCAGATTCGCTGCGTTCGGGTTTGTACGGCCCATACGCCATAGGATATTCAAATCCCTACGGTCAGGTTATTTGGAAATAAAAACCAAATTAACTCTGATGCATCTGTGAGTTATATTAATTACTTAATACTACGACGGCTTCATATTACTTGTCAATATAAATAATTTGTTATGGATTGGGTTTTTCCCTGCAAAAGTCTGTCTGCCATTATTCAAGTATTGAATATGTATCATTCACATTCATGAAGCAGTAAAAACTGAAGATACATCCGGAAGTCTTTCCCTGTTTCCCATAAGAACAACAATATCATCCTCCAGTAGTTTGTCCTCCCCATCAGGATTGTTCAGCACATCATTTCTCCTCTGGATTGCCAGCACTGTGAATCCCCATTGCTTCCTCAGGTTCAGTTCAGCCAGGGTTTTTCCGGCGGCAATTGATCCCCCCATCACCCTGAAAGTCTCAAGCTCAATGTTTGTCAGGTGATGCCCCAGATCATCAATAGACCTGGATTTGTGATATATATCCCTGATCATTTCATATCCATCTTTGCGCACCTTTTCAACACTTTTCTCAATCTCTTCCTTCGGAATAAGATACCTTGACAGCACCCTGGAAAATATCTCAATAGACGTTTCAAATTCTTCCGGTATCACCTCATTGGCACCCAGCTCGTACAGTTCTTCCAGTTCGCTGATATAGCGTATACGGGTAATTATATAGATGCCAGGATTCAGTTTTCGTGCAGTCCTGACCATCATGCGGGTATGGGTAGGATCAGATATGGCAACAACCAGTATCTTCGCCTTTGAGATATTGGTAAGTTTAAGGACATCCTCTTTTGAGGCATCGCCATAGAATATAGGCAGACCGTTCCTTTTTTCAGATATCACGGTCTCAGGGTTCATTTCCACCACTACAAAGGGGATATTTACGGCAGACA
The DNA here is from genome assembly GCA_030600695.1 of Methanosarcinales archaeon. GTDB lineage: Archaea > Halobacteriota > Methanosarcinia > Methanosarcinales > Methanocomedenaceae > Methanocomedens_A. Next base: position 11,282 of record JAUVLO010000038.1, read on the forward strand.
GCACCTTTGAAAGATTTCTTCCGTTCATGCCGTAGCCAGCGATGACCACATGTTTTTCAATTTTTGACCCTATTGTTTCTTTCCGGATGTGGTCAGATTCCTTTCCATTACGGGTGATAAAATCCTCTACCCTTGGCCCCATCTGGATCATGAATGGCGTAGCTATCATGGTCAGGATAGCAGAGGCCAGGAATATCTGGTAAATATCATTATTCAGCAGGCCATGCTGGATACCTATCAACGAGAGCACGAAAGAGAACTCGCCGATCTGGGCAAGGGACAGTCCTACAAGGAAGGCGGTATGTAGGGGATATCTCAGTACAACGGTAGAGACCATGCTCAGCATGAACTTGACCAGGATAATTATGATGACCACATACAGTATAATTGAAAAATTATCCAGTACAAATCCCAGGTCAAGGAGCATGCCTATTGATATGAAGAACAGGCTATTGAACACATCCCTGAGAGGCAGTATTTCGCTCAGCGCCTGATGGGAGAACTCTGATTCCGAGATGATCAGACCTATTATGAATGCTCCTATGGCAAGGGATAATCCTGCCATTGAAGTCAGTGTAGCCGTACCCAGGCAGATCACGATCATACCCAACAGGAACAGTTCCCTGTTCTGGGTCTTGACAATGTGGTACAATATAGCGGGTACAATGAACCTTCCTGCTACTACTAATAATAAAACGATTGCAATAGCTTTCAGTATCGAGAAAATCATGGCAGAGGATGATGTGCCGGCAGTACCTGCAAGTAATGGCACAAGCAGGACCATCAAGATGATGCCCAGGTCCTGGAATATCAGAATACTAATAGTAACTTTTCCGTTCGGACTCTCCATTTCAGCCCTCTCAGATAGTATCCGGAGTACAATGGCTGTGCTGCTCATAGATACTAAAAATCCTAAGAATATGGCAATTCCCGGGGGTTGTCCTGCCGCAAGTGCGATCAAAGTCACAACTACAATGGTCAGGAGCACCTGCATCCCCCCTCCCAGCATGATAGTTCTCCTGGATTTTATCAATTCTTTTAGTGAGAACTCAATACCTATTGTGAACAGTAACAGTATGACCCCTATCTCAGCAAACAGTTCGATAATTGCCTGGTCTTTTACCAGACCAATAACGGAAGGGCCGATTATCACACCAGAGACAAGGTATCCTACAATTGGAACGATACGCAGTTTATGAAATAGGAAAACAATACATATTGACAGGCTGAAGATCAATACAAAATCGGTTAATATTGCAACAGTTTCTAAAGTCACGTCGTACTATTTTGGACTAAGTTATATATTTAGATAACCCATATCACTTCAGCCAATTAATTTAAAAGTTTCTTTGACCCATGCTCTTTTTCCCGGTATAGAGGTTGTCTAACAATTACTGTCCGCAATAATTTTCCTGCTTCTTTTTTATTTCCGGCATATTATCGCCATTCAAGTACATGCTTGATTTTATTCGTAGCGTTGCGTCCATACCATATGTATTTTTAAGCTATTCTGCCAGTTTTGGACTGGCAAATTCTTTATCCGCAACAACAATAATGGGTATGCCAGAAAGTCACTCCATCTGCTGTAATCCTTCAATAACTGGTGTCAAGACATATTTCCAGTGATCAAAGGAGCTATTTCCTTTCCGGTCTGGAACAATCCAAAATAACGGTATGGCACGCCCCTTATAACTGACAGCAACCGATAGGATGTTGATGTTTTTACAGCGTTTTTTCCAGTCTGTGCGGTCCATTGTCAGCACAATCTTAGAAAGTTTCGAGAGAATTGGACGTAATAAATAGATCAACGGTATAACCGTCATAGTAGGCGATATCTTTCTGTTGGATAAAAACCGCCGTATCCGTTGTGCACAATCTGTAACACTTGGACCATTAACAGATAGGGGCTCACTCAATTTCGAAATATGTGCTTCATTTTTTCCAGCAAACAGACAATTAAACTTGAAAGCGACATTCTTAATGGTTTTATAAATGTTGGCTACAGAAGGATATGCAAATTGATTTTTGTTGCTGTGAAAATAGCATTTTTATGCTCATGAATGTATTGGATGGGGCATGAAGGTTTATTTCTAAATAGTTGGTTTATATCGTCTTCAGATAACGAAATATAAAAAAGTGTAAGCTACTGAGTTGCATACTGTATAAATACCCACTAATGTTTTTGTGTATTTGGTAAAAATAGTCAATCCGTTCAATATTCAAGTAGCGAGTTAACAGTTCCCATGTCAACCTTCAACTTGCTATAAAGGACCACAGTAACATTGCAATATCAATTGCAACATTACTGGGATTGGGATAATTATTCTGAGAGTTTCTTATCTATTGCCTCTTCGAGCTTGTCAATCTTTTTCTCAAGACGTTCTATCTCTTCCTTTGTTTCATCTTTAGCCTTGCCAAAGGTTTCCTTCACTTTTTCGGATATCCTGTTTTCGATTTCCTCTTTCTGTTTCTTCTGTTCGTCAATAAGTTCCCTTACAAATTTCTTACCTTCTTCCTTGTTAATCTCCCCTTTATCAATAAGTTCTTTTGCGATATCGTTGATCTTTTCTTCAGTGAGTGCCCAGGCACCGATTCCAAAAAGACCCAGTTTCCTTATAGTTTCAATCATATACAAAACCTCCTAAAATATATTACATGTTATACTATAAATATCTTCATACATTTTTGCACGAATGGTCGTGATACCCTAATAGCTCTTTATATATTCCAGCCAGTGATCTGGATGTCCTGTTAATATCATGATGTCTCACAGCGGATCTACGAGCTTCCCTCCCTAACCTAACTGCAAAATCATCATCTTCAATTAATGTCTGTATATGTGCGGCAAAATCATTTACACATGTCCCCATCAGGCAGTCGCACCCATGGGTCAGCCATTCTTTGAATACAGACAGATCCCTTGAAACAATTGGGCGGCTATTGGCTGCTGCTTCGACAATAGCAAGACCCTGAGTCTCATGTATGGAAGGAAAGAAGAATATATCACTTGCAGACAGAGCTGCTTTAACATCAGGTGTATAACCTGTAAAGATAATATTCTCAGGTATATTCTTCATATCTATGTTATCATTCCTGACAACAAAATTGTAAAGACTGTGTACATGCTGGTTCTTATAGAACATACCTCCAACCCACAGGAAGCGAATTTTTGGAAAAAGACGTGCTACTTCCAAAAAATCACCTACACCTTTGCGCTGTGTAAAACCTCCCACACAACAGACTACTGTCTCGTCTTTTCCAATCCTGTACCTCTGCCTGAAATTAAGTCCGTCTTCAGAAGAATAGGCATAACGATCAAGATCGATCCCGTAATTTAACTGCCTTATATCCTTCTTTGGAAGATGATCTTGATAATATTCTGCTGATGAATGTGACGGACACAGGATTATATCAGATTCTTGGGCTATTCTTTTTATCCATTTTCTTATAAGATATTTCATCTTACAGCCTACCATAAAGGTATCTTCAGTCATATGCCCGTGAAAAATAGCAGGTTTGTGGCTTCCGTTATTGTTTTTTGTTGATAAGCGGTATGCCTGTGCCATTGGTATATGGATATGCATCAGATCAAAATCCGAGTCCCTGTCAAAGACAATTTCAAAACCCTGTTTTTCAACACACTCCACCATGGCCGGCATATAAGAATCAAGCCATTTTCGGTTTGTAGTCAGTTTATTCACTATATTATCATCGATAATGTAATTGACAATAGTCATAATACTTCCACTAACATTTATTAGTCCAGCGGTCTTGAAAACTTCTTCTCAACCTGTTCGCGGTACAGTGAATTATAGGTACAGAACGGGATCACCCTGCCGTCCGGTGTGGCATAATGGATGCCGCAGCGCTGCACACGGTCTAAATCAAAGTTATACATGTCCTGGAAGTGCATGGTTCCAAGGAACAGCGTGTTCCTGTGGAACTGTTTTGTAGCTTCATCAGTACCGTGTTTAAGAATATCAATAAATAATTTAGCAACATCGACAGATTTCGGAGCACTCTTTTTATCTAAAAAACTTGGCACCCTTTGTATCATCTTTAAGTTTGTTCTTAAATTCGAACCATTTCCATTTAGTTCGCTTTTTGCCTCATTCACGAACTCCAGCAGCCCTTCTACATCAACAAACTCTGTAATCGGAATCAATCGTTTATTTTCTTTGAACACGTATGTACTTGCGCCGCAATGGGGATGTATGGTGATTTCAGGTACTGGCATCTTCCGCATTGCTGACACGAACTGGGATATTGGCAACCCGGCCGGCACCGGATACCATGCATCC
>JAUVLO010000003.1 GCA_030600695.1 Methanosarcinales archaeon
ATTTCTTCAGACCAATCTTCGAGGCACATGAAATATAATTGCAGGTGGTCATCATCAAGGTCTATAATGTTCATATTTTATCTCCCCCTTGTATGAATGATTTTACCTCAATTTAAGTGACAAAATTCTTGTCCTTGAGTCTAAGCTCCATAAGAATCTGGTAATTTTCTTCAAGCCTTTTTTTTATGTATAGGAAATAAGGCCATCTGACACATACTCAACTTATCTTTAAAATATTCCCAATCTTTAATTAAGATTTTCTTTCTCCCCCCACCATCCAATTCTTCGATCAATTCTGTATATTCTACAAAAAATGATTTACTAATTTGTGTAGTGACCTGCGGCCGGATGGCCATCAAGCTGCTATTTGTGTTGCAGGCTAATTTCCATAAAACAAGGATAGTATGACCTTGATTTTTCTTTAAGAAAGTGAATCCAGGTTATTTTGCACTGTTACCATGTTTGGATGATCCACACCTAAATATTTGGTAAATATGGCCAGCGCACGCTCATACATTTTCTTTGCCCCTTCCAGATCCCCACGTGCTTCCAGGACACCACCTAGGTTAATAACATAGATTGCCACTTGAGGATGGTCGGGGCCGTAGGCAGCTTCACCGATGACCAGCGCACGCTCATACATTTTCTTTGCACCTTCCAGATCCCCAATATCTTTTAGGACGAAACCGAGGTTATTGACACTGATTGCCACAGTAGGATGGTCGGGACCGTAGGCAGCTTCATCGATGGCCAGCGACCGCTCAAACATTTTCTTTGCTCCTTCCAGATCCCCAAGATCTTGCAGGACGAGACTGAGGTTATTAACATAGATTGCCACTTGAGGATGGTCAGGGCCGTAGACAGCTTCACCTATGGCCAGCGACCGCTCATGCATTTTCTTTGCATCTTCCAGACCCCCAAGATCTTGCAGGACGAGACCGAGGTTACTAACATAGATTGCCACTTGAGGATGGTCAGGGCCGTAGGCAGCTTCATCGATGGCCAGCGACCGCTCAAACATTTTCTTTGCTCCTTCCAGATCCCCAAGATCTTTCAGGATGAGACCGAGGTTATTGACATCGATCGCAACATCAGGATGGTCGGGGCCGTAGGCAGCTTCATCGATGGCAAGCGCCTGCTCAAACATTTCTTTAGCTTCAGCAAATTGGGCACGTCCTTTTAGATAGAGCCCTGTCTGATTCAATAACCTCCCTGTTGAATCCGAAGCCACATCAAGAGCTTCAGCATGCTCTGCTGCCGCCAGAGCATGGGGCAGTAAACGGGAGCAAACAGGCCAGGTCCCGACATCATCACTTTTAAATGGAAATGCCTTATTAACGATACGTACGGCTGCTTCGGCCCATTTTTTAATTTCATCCTCATCCAGCCGGTCGCGGGTAACTGCCTGCACTAACCTGTGAACTGAAATTGTTTCTGCTGTGATCTCAACCAGAGAATAGCGGCGCAAAGGGTCCACTGCATCATCAAATGCCAGGGGGTCGGATGCCACAGCAGTTAGGGATTCAGGCAGGTATTGCACCCCTGAATTCAACAGTTCAACAGGAATATCGTCCGGTGCCAGAAAAGCACACAGGTTCAATAGATCTGCGCCAGAGGGCGATAATTGCCTTACTTCATCAAAGGCAATGTTCCATGTAGTGGCTACCGTATCCGGGTAATCTGGGGGAGGTCCTGCCCGGTCCCATAGCTCATTTTTACGGGCAGTGAACATTTTCAGGTAATCAGGAAGCGATCTTCTCGTTGCATCCATGTAAGCCCCTGCCTGTTCCAGAGCAAGAGGCAGGTCACCTAACGCATCTGCCAGGGTATCAGCGGCTTCTCTGTCTGCATATCCGGTCCGCTTCAGGAGAAGGTCTACTGATTCTGGGCGTTTCAAAACCTTCACATCCAGAGGAGTGGCAGTGCCCAGCCAGTTCGCGTTTCGAGACGTGATAAGTACATGCCCCATCTGTCCTTGCGGAATGTAATTTCTTACATATGCCCGGTCTTTTGCGTTATCGAAAACAAGCAGCCATTTCGGATTTTGCTCAAGCCATTGCTTTACCGCTTTAATGATGAGCAATTGATCCGCAGCTTCTTTATCTGGCAGATCCAGTGCTTTAGCAAGGCTGGCATAATCGGCAGCCAAGGTCGCAGGCTCTTCTGAACGGACCCACCACACTATGTCATATTCTGCTACGTTGCGGTAGGCATATTCAAAGGCAAGCTGAGTCTTGCCAACACCACCCAGTCCATGAATGGCCTGTGTTAATGCGGCGGGCTTGCCTGAACTCAAGGCCGTCTTCAAGCTGGCCAAATGCTCCTCACGACCGGTGAAGTTGAGGTTGCGGTTATGGGGCACATTCCAGATAGGCGGGAGAGTACCAGGGAAACGGGGCTGCTCGGTTACAGAACGCTGGGCACCTCCAGGGAACTTCGGCTCGATTGAAGGCTTCATCCTTTCCCGACTGATTCCTTGCAACAGCCCCTCTTTAGCTGCAGTTTCGTTGAGGTCCAGCAGATCGATACGGATAATTGGAGGTAAGAGACCTTCAATATCACATTTTTGGACACGAACGGGTAACAATGTGCCCTTTTCTCCGGTAGGGTCCTGAGCAAAGGCGGCTGCCCACTCTGGCTGGGTATAAAGTGCGTTAAGATAGGCTGGGGACAGGATGGCGATGGTTCGCTCTGCTTCACTAGCCGCTCGCTGCATCTCCAGCACAAAGTTAGAACCTGGCCTGAAATCCCAGGCTTGTAAGACGGTGGTGTATCCTGCTTCCTCCAGCGTCCAGGCGGTCCATTCAGCCCAGGTTTTGTCCGCACTGTTGTAGCTGATAAAGAAGTCTTTCACTTTGATCTCTTCCCGTTTCCAAAATATTACAATACTGGATGATATATGACCTTATAAAACTTTATTATGATAATAAGAAAGGTTATTCGAACCTGAATATTCAGATGATAACTCAAAAAAAAGACAATACTCATCAATAGCTATATATCCATCTCGTTTGCGATTCCGACTACGTCAAAGAATAAGACTTTTTATCTGATAAATAAGATGCCGAATTCATGATTGCTGGAACATCGCAGCAATATCCTTCATATCCAGTTATTCTCGTCCATATACCTTATACACTTATCTGTAGACCCAATTCCGGACATAAGCATGAATATCCTCTCACCGCTTCCGCGCACCATCTCGGTTATAAAACATAGTTTAAACTATTATAGTTTAAACTATTTATTTATCAATTGTGCCGTCATACTTCCCCATATCCATCATAGAAACCAGCCGCCCCATCACATCGTCCACACCCTCACCTGTCAGGGTTGACATGACCGCATCGAACCCGTTCCCTGGTATCTTATCCAGCATGCCAACTTTATTGGCTGCCACCAGCGGTTCAACCTTATTGTCTGCCACCAGCAGGTCAACCTTATTGGCCGCCACCAGCATGGGCATCTCAATATGCTCCCGCACTTCATCCAGAAGCCTCATCTGCTTATCCGGCTCATACCCGCATGTGCCTGAGGGGTCAACAATGAACAGCAGCACATCGCCAAGGTGCCTCAGTGCCGAGATGGCCTGCATTTCTATCTCATTACGCTGTCCCAGCGGCCTGTCCAGCAGACCTGGTGTGTCCACTATCTGGCATCTGGTACTTCCCACTTTGAAATGCCCCACAGCCAGCCCCTTGGTGGTGAAAGGATATGATGCAACCTCCGGACTTGCACTTGACACCAGGGCAACGAAACTGGATTTCCCCACATTAGGATAGCCAGCGATCACAATGGTGGGCTCCATTCCCACGGCCGGAAGTTTGCGTAATTTATTCCTGGCCTCATTCAGTAACCTGAGGTTCTTATCCACATCATTCACGATGGAAGATATCCTGCCGTACGCAGCCTTACGAACGGCCACAGAGTCATCGCTGTGCCGCATCTTTCCCACATGCAGCCGTGCCACTTCATGTATCTTCTCACCAGCCCACTGCACTGATGCAATATTGGTCCTCAATGCATCCACACCCACCAGTATGTCTGCTAATTCCCTGTAGAATTCAGGGATATTATCAAAACTTGGGAACTGCCGCACCACATTTGCAAGGTTATCCGATAGTATGTTGGCTGCGGTCAACAACATGGACTCCTCAGCCCGGCGGCGGGAATATTCACTCCTTATTGTTTTACCTTTCCGGGCACGGCTGGCTTTGCGAAAGGCCTTGTCCAGAAGTTCTTCCGAAGTTGGGATGGTATGTATCTTCTCAAATATCATTTGCCTCACCAACAGCGGCTGTGCTCATAAAGATTGCTCTGGCGGTTAAGAGACTTATTATTATTTCCTGGAACGGTTTAGAACCACAGAGGGCACAGAGGGCACAGAGAAACAATAACGCTCTGTGCTCTCTGTGCTCTCTGTGGTTGATTTTCTTTGGCATGATCTATTTCATCCAGAATAAATTAAAAAATCTGCCGTTCAATTCCGTCCCTCAATATACTTTGCCCTGAATTTTTCATCCCTCATAAGGCAGTCAGGAGCGCGGTAAATCCCTGTTTTCTGGATACGCCGCCAGATACCTTTTAGCGGCTCATCATGGACATTCCCGTACGGTATAGGGATACAGGCACATGGCAGGACATCACCCTGGGGTGTCACATGCAGCCAGCGCCGGCCTGCAAAACAGCCGGTAGTACTCATGACATGGGGTATACAGAACACCTTCACTGCCCCGCCGCTTCTTCGTTCAACGAACTCATCCAGCAGTTTATGGTGTTCAGGAGAGAGAATATCCTTTTTATGGTCTATCCACCTTCCGGTAGGTACTATCTCATAGAAAGATAGCTCATGCACCCCCATTGATTCGGCCAGATCGTAGAACCCATCCAGGTCATGGATGTTATGGGGTGCCACCACCACGTAAATGTCTACCAGCATTCCCGCATCCAGGCAGTACCTTATGGCATTTATAGCTTCACTGAATACACCCTCCCTGCCCCGGATCCTGTCATGTTCGCCCTCCTTTGGGCTGTCAAGGCTGACATTGACACTATACATGCCGGCTTTGGCCAGTGCCAGGGCTTTTTCTTTTGAGAGACCTGAACCGGATGTGAATACAGTTGCAATGGCCTCCTCCGGGACATGGGAGACCAGGTCCTCAAGTCCTTCATATACCATGGGCTCGCCGCCGTCAAAAATTATCTGGGTGGCCCCCATATCCACAGACTGGTCAATAATATCCTTGATGGCAGGAACAGACAGACTAGTCTTGTTCTTAGTATCTGGCAGGGCACAGTGGATGCACCTGTTAGGGCATTCTTCTGTGATGGAAATGGTCACCTGTTCCGGGTTGGTGGACGCAGGCATGCCAAGGTTCCACAAGGTTTTGGCCATCATATTCTTTATTTGGCTGTGCACCAGCCTGTCAAATGCCCTGGAGGGGATGGGAGGTATCCAGGTAGAAAAGAACAGTGCATCACCTGTGACCCTTACAGGAACTTCCCCCTCAAAGAGGCTTACCAGGGGGCCGGTAAAGCGATCTACCAGGAAGCGCAAAGGACCCGAAGTTTCCACTCTTACAGAACCATGGTCAATATAAGCGAATACTTTAAAAAGGAAGTTTTTATAGAGGGGGAATTTCAGTTCATCCATAATCGTATCAGGGTAATGTGATTACCATACTTTAAGTATTATGTACAGATATTTATTATCGAATATTATCAAAATACTATCAATATTACCAGAATATTATCGGAATATTACCAGAATATTACCAGAATATCATCGGAACATTATTACTAATATTATAGAACATGGATCTCAAAATAGAAAATGGAATGCATATCATCCAGGGAAGTTTAGTGGGAATCCTGACAGTCATGGGTGTCATAATCGGTGCATCGGTTTTTGGTGATACATCATTTATTATCAATGCTGCACTTGGAGGAGCAGTAGCGCTTGCACTGGCAAACTGCGCAGGTTCTTATGTAACAAGGAGTGCAAAAGAATATGATAAACTTTCCAGACTCGAAAAACCCCTGCTCAGAAGCCTTGACAATACAAAGATAAAAAAGCTGACCGAAAAAAAAGTCCTGGTCTGTTCCCTTGCAATGGGTGGTGCGAGTTTTATCGGTTCACTGATACCCATATTGCCTTTTATTTTTCTTGAAACCCGCCGCCTGGAGGTATCCATCGGATTAAGTATTACTGCCCTGGCCTTGCTGGGAATATATTCAGGTAAGGTATTAAAACAAAATATCCTGTTTCACTTAATAAGAATGGCAGGGTTGGGTGGAGTTATAATACTTGTGATCTATATATTATTCCAGATAAAAACCGGCCAACCCATTATGTAATTCCTGAACTGCCGGGTCATCAATTCCGGAACCACTGAGTCATCCATGTGTCATCGGTTAAGAATTATATTGTAATGGAACACGGATTGCACGGATGACACGGATGCGCACGGATAAAAAATAAATCCGTGTAAATCCGTCAAATCCGTGAAAATCCGTCAAATCCGTGTCATCCGTGTTCGATTTAAATTAAATTGGATAATCGTATGAAATTATTGGTCTTTTGGAAAATAATATATACCGACTCTGTCCAACTCCTTAACCGATGACCAATGCTGAGTCATCATATGGTATAAATTGAATATATAAAGAACACATACATCAATAGATACAGGACACCCCACAAACGAGATATCTCCTTTTTCCTGACAACAAGGATCAGGATCAGCGATAACAACAGTAGATATGCAAGGTTGAACCTGAACAGGAAGGCGTCTTCAACCACCACTTCCCTTATCATGGAAGCAGTACCCATTGCCAGCACAATGTTGGTGATATTGGACCCTATCACATTTCCAAGTATCAACATGGTAAATCCGCGACGGGCTGCTGAAATGGACACTGCCAGTTCGGGCAGGGACGTACCCAGTGCAATTACGGTAAGAGCGATAACCGCACTTGAGATCCCCAGATGGTTCGCCAGGACGACAGCCGAATCAACCAGCAATTTGCTGCCAATGAGCACACCGACCAGTCCGGCCAGAGTGTAAAATATTATTTTGATATTAAAATCATCGTTGTTCTTCGATTCATTTGGTCTTTTGTGGGATTTTATTGAATATAATATGTATACGATATATACCCCTGTCAGTATCACACCTTCAAGCCTGCTTATGCTGTTATTGGTTAGAATGAGTAGTATACCAAAACTAATCACAAGTAAATGAATGATACTTTCCTTGAACATGTGGTCGTCAGAGATGACAGTATTCCTGATAAAAAAAGATAAACCAAGTACAAGCGCAATATTTGTGATATTAGAACCTACAACATTGCCGATCACAATGCCTGATACGCCTGAAAAAGATGCATAGTCGGTCACAATGATCTCTGGCAGGGATGTACCTATCCCTACTATGGTTATACCTATAAGGAATTGTGAAACCCCGAAAGACCTGGCCAGTTTAACAGCATTCTCTGTAAAGAAATCACTGGAATATACAATTATAGGGAAAGCAATGATAAATAACAGTATATCAAGTAGCATCGTTTTTTCACAAAATTAATTCTAATATAGCAGACGGGTCATCAAGTACTGTTATCTCATCCAATCCCCTGAGTATCCGGACGTTCCTGCTGTCAATATCCCGGATTCTGAGTTCCACTTCCCCGCCCTTTATTGCTCCGTACGGGCATAAATCAACACAATTACCGCAACCGTCACACAATAACAGGTCTATTTGTGGCTCATCAGTAAAGGCCTGTTTGGGACATTCGTTCTTAGGAGGACAATCCTCACAATTCCGGCATAGGTCCCGGTCAATATTATAGGGCAGTTCCGAGCGTACCACACCTGCAATATCCACAGGTACTATATGTACAGGAACACTGCCTTTTACTGCCTGGGTCACTGCATTGGTGACAAGGGTGTCTGCAATGCCGTGGGTTATTTTTGCAACAGTATTGGATGTGGCAGGCGATATGATGAGATGGTCGTATTTATCCATGAGGAACCTTCCGACCTTTGGATAACTTTTGCCCTGGTCCCTTTCAAGGAAAATCTCTTCCATATACCCACCCGGGGCAATACTATCCAGTGATCCGAGCAAGCCGTACATTTTCAGTACCTCTTCTCCTGCCCCTGATATGAAAATCGATACTTTCAGGTCAGGATGTTGTTGTTTAAGTTTCCTGAATACTTCATAACTCTCTTTCAGGTAATGCCCGGCACCTGTAATTCCCCATGCGATCCTCATATTTCCAAATCCTTATTAATTGATTATATCATTAAATTAATCAGTAATAGCATTTGTTCTTAAAATCAATATTTATTTATGTTTCCTGGAATACAGTAATTAACTATGTCTATCAAAGCCGTCCTGTTCGACCTGGATAATACATTGCTGGACTTTTCTGAAATGAAGCATATGGCAGTGAACATGGCCATCAGGGCCATGATCGACCAGGGGCTTGATATGGACCCTGATGAAGCTTTCAGAAGCATTTTCGAAACGTACTATGAGGTGGGGATCGAATCAGACAACGCATTCAGTGAATTCCTGAAACGAAGGTTCGGGCAGGTAGATGAGCGCATCCTTGCGGCTGGTGTTAATGCATACCTGCGCACCAAGCCCTCATTCCTGGAGCCGTATCCCAATGTGGTGCCCACCCTTATCAAACTGATAAAGTCGGGGCTTGTTATTGGTATATTGACCGATGCGCCCAGGCTGAAGGGATGGCAGCGGCTGTGCGCCATAAGACTGCAGCATTTCTTTGACCATGTGATTACCAGGGATGACAGTGGTGCATCGAAGACCGGAGGACTTCCATTCGAATATGCGCTTGGGCAATTGAAACTATCCCCAAAAGAAGTGCTGTTTATAGGAGACAGTGTTGAGCGGGATATAAAAGGCGCAAAGGCGGCTGGTATGGTGACTGCACTGGCAGGCTATGGGACCAAGGACACGGAGGAGGTCATACTAGCTGCACAGCCCGATTATATTCTGTCAGATTTCAGGGAATTGCTGGATATCATAGGTATGTAAGATTCTGATATAAGATTCTGATCAGGATTTAATTCTTACAGATTATCTGGCAGGCAAATTAAATGCAGAAAATGCAAGTTAGATTAACATTGTACAAAAATACGATACATATTTATATGACATCATCATTATCATCATTGTTAGTACAATGATTATGATAGTAATTTAATAGGTGAAACTTAAAAACGAGATTAAATTGTGATTAAATTATTACTCTATATTGTCAATTTATTTGATATTCCAAACAATAATGTTATTAAATAACAACCACTATAAAATTAGATGATTTCAGTATTCGATAATGAAAAAAATCTATAAAAAGCAATCATCTTTAAATAATAAATGATTCATTGTTTTTAGTAATATATTTAGTAACATTATTTTAGCTAATCACAAAAGAGGAATAATATAATGGTGGCAAAAGTGTATACGATTGCATCCGGAAAAGGTGGTACCGGTAAAACTACAACCACTGTCAACCTGGGAACAGCACTTGCACTCCTTGGTAAAAAAACAGTTATAATAGATGCAGATATAGGTATGGCAAACCTTGGCCTCCTGCTGGGCCTTGAGAAAAGTCCTATCACCCTGCATGAAGTGTTGAGTGGAAAAGCAGAAGTGCAGGAAGCAGTATATGAAGGTCCTGGTGGCGTAAAAGTCGTACCCTGCGGCATCTCACTTCAGGGATTCCAGAGTTCTGACCCTGGAAAGCTGCAGGAAGTAATGGCAACACTCGTCGACGATAATGATTTCATGTTGATCGATGCCCCGGCAGGTATCAGTAAGGATGGTGTGATACCTCTGGCCATTGCAGATAAAGTTATCCTGGTCGTCAATCCCGAACTGTCATCCATGGCAGACGCCTTGAAGACCAAGGTCCTGACCGAAATGCTTGGTGGGGAGATCGGCGGGGCTATCCTCAACAGGGCGGGAATGGAGCGTACGGAAATAAACAAGCAAAAAGTAGCTGACCTTTTGGGTGTGGATGTCATTGAAATGGTGCCCGAGGACTCAAATGTGAGGCGATCTGCTGCGTTCAAGACACCAATCGTCATCAAAACACCAAACTCCCCGGCAGCCGTCGCATTCAAACGATTAGCAGCCCATGTGTCAGGCACTGATTTCATTGAACCCGCTGAAGGTGAGGAAGAAAGAGAGGAGGGTTTCGTGGGAAGGCTGGCAAGGGTCCTGTTCGGAGGTAAATAAAATGGCTTCGGGTGCCTTGATTATAGGAGTTCTTTTATTAGTCTTGATCATTGCGTTTTTCCTGATGTACCTGATGAATATCAGAATCAAGCAACTTGATAATGAACTTAAGTCAGTCAGGAGTAGAATGGCTTTGACAGACGATGAACTCACCCGCCTTGCGCATGACATTGACGATTTCAAGAGATTGAAGATATGAAACCATGGTATAGAATATATTCAAAAATAGTTTGGGTTAATTTAGCCTGAACTTATATTTTCCATAAAATTGAGATGATTTCAAATGAATGAAAATGTGGATGGAAAAATACAACAGTTCCTGAAGAGCTTCATAAACCCCAATGATGACGATATAAAAGATTTTGTAGAATCTTTAACCACAGAAGGTCTATCAATAAATATCGAAGAATTGACCAACACCATCAAAGAAAAGTCAAGGTTGCTTAGCGAACAATCTGATAAACTCTATAAGCTTGAGGAAGATTATTCTGCATTTTCTGACCAGAGTGATCCTGAAATTGATGAATTCAAGCAGATATTGTTCAGTGCGTATGATAAGAACTCGGAACTTGTAAATGTATCAGAGGATATTGACAAGTTAAGTACTATTATTGAAAACCTGAAAGCAAAGTTTACTGATGAAGAAACATTAAAAGAAGCCGAAGAAGCACCCGATGTAGACAAGCTCCTTGAAAGAATCCAGGGTTTAAGAGCTTCAAAGGACGAAAACCTTGCAGGAGTGGGAAAAGAAGAGGAAGCGCCTGAGGAAGAGGAAACCTTTGAGATCGAAGATGACATACTTGTAGCTGATGAAGAAGAACCGGTATTTGGTGCTGAACCAACACCCGAAGAAGAACCGGTATTTGGTGCTGAACCAACACCTGAAGAAGAATCGGCATTTGGTGCTGAACCAACACCAGATGAAGAACCGGCATTTGGTGCTGAACCAACACCTGAAGAAGAATCGGCATTCGGTGCTGAACCAACACCTGAAGAAGAACCGGTATTTGGTGCTGAACCAACACCAGAAGAAGAACCGGTATTTGGTGAAGAAGTAGCACCAGACAAAGAACTAACACTAGAAGAAGAATCACTTCAATCCATTAAGACCGGTGAAAACATTCCAACCTCTGACCTGATGGACAAGCTCTCTACTGGAAAGGACGAAGTCTCTGATATACTTGGCGAAAAAATCGAAGAGCGAGAGATGGAAGTTAGGGAACCTGCTCCAGGGGAGCAGGAAACCGGAAGGGACCTTGTTAAAGACATAATGGAAGAACAACTTGCAAGCGACGTTGAAACGAGAATCAAATCCATTAAGGAAAAGCATGAATTGGCAATGGAAGAAAAGAAACCCGTCTCTGCTTTTGAACGTGTTAAGAAGTACTTTGCCAAAGACCTTGAAGAAATTGAAGATTATGACCCGGATATTCACGGCCCCCTCGTTACTTTTGATGGACTGGATAAACATGAAGAGGTCGAACGATACTGGGTAAACGAACCATATGCTTTTGTTGTGATCCTGAACAACCTAGAAAGAAAAGAAAATATATACTATGTAGTAGAGCCCCCACTGTCCGGTTTTGAGGATACATTCCTTAAAGAGATCAAGGACCGTCTAAGGGATGTACTACTTGTAGAAGATGTAATATCTAACGATGATAAGAACCTGGTCCTGACCACGAAAGTCAAAGAGCTGGTGAGGGATTATGCCATCGAACTGACACCTCCGCTACTTGAAAAGATCCTGTATTATGTAACACGTGATTTTACTGGTTTTGGATTGATAGATGCTATCCAGAAAGATGACAGGATCGAGGATGTATCCTGCAACGGCCACAATGTACCCGTGTACCTGTACCACAAGCAGTATACCAATATTGCTACCAATGTTCTATTTACCCAGGATGAACTGGACTCGTTCATTATAAAGCTGGCACAACGCAGTGGAAAACACATTTCTGTTGCCGAGCCATTGATCGATGCGACCATGCCTGACGGCTCCCGTATCCAGATGACGCTGAGCACCCATGTCACTGCCCGCGGCGGTACATTCACGATCAGGAAGTTCGGTGACGTGCCACTGACACCTATCGACCTGATCAACTGGAAGACATTCAATTCAGAGACCATGGCATACTTGTGGCTGTGCATCGAGAATAACAAGAGCCTCATCTTTGCGGGCGGTACCGCATCAGGTAAAACATCATCTCTTAACGCTGTATCGCTGTTCATCCCAAGGCAGGCCAAAGTCATTTCACTGGAAGATACCAGGGAGTTAAAACTTCCGCACCCCAACTGGATCCCTTCTATTACCAGGGATGCTTTCACAGCTGATGAACGGGGTGCCATTGATATGTACGAACTCTTGAAGGCGGCCCTGCGGCAGAGGCCCGAATACCTGCTTGTAGGTGAGGTCAGGGGCAAGGAAGCACTCACCCTTTTCCAGGCCATGAGTACGGGTCACACCACCTTCTCCACCATGCACGCCGATTCAGTGGCATCTGCCATCCACAGACTTGAGAATCCACCGATCAGTGTACCCAGGAGTATGATCCAGGCACTGAACATAATCTGTATCCAGTCACAGACATATACCAAGGGCAAGAGGGTAAGGAGAAATACAAAGTTGGTGGAGATCATTGATATTGATCCACAGACCAGGAACATCCGTACCAATGACATTTTCAACTGGGATTCTATGACAGATACTTTCCAGAAAGTGGGTGAGTCCAAGGCAATAAATGACATCATGATCACAAGGGCATGGAATATACAGGAAGTACGCAGGGAATTAAAGTACAGGGAGAAAGTGCTTGAATTCCTGTCAAAGAATAATATCACTGATTACGATGCAGTGTCTACCATTATCTATGAATATTTCATTGATCCTGAGAGGGTATTGAAGAAATTAAAAATAAAAGAATAACCGATTTCCAATAGAA
This sequence comes from Methanosarcinales archaeon, assembly GCA_030600695.1. Taxonomy (GTDB): domain Archaea; phylum Halobacteriota; class Methanosarcinia; order Methanosarcinales; family Methanocomedenaceae; genus Methanocomedens_A. The sequence continues at coordinate 13,214 of JAUVLO010000003.1, forward strand.
AATCGTGCCAGATCATGGACGACGTCAATGCCGAACCCAAGCTTGAAAAAGCATCTAAAAGTAAAGAGCCTATCTTTGATGTTTACTCTAAAAAGGCAAAATACCTGTTCCACAAATTGAAAATGACGCCCTTTATCATACTGGGCGACAAAATGAAAAAGCGGGAAGATCAGTATTACACCCTGAAAAAAGAGCTCAAGCAGGCCCGTATGTCAATGTCATACGAGATGTACCTGTCCAATATAATATTCTATTCAATTCTGGCCGGGTTAGTTGGTGCCGTTCTGGGACTGATCGTTGCATTTCTTGTTATCGTTGTAATAGGCCTGCCCGACCAGATCACTAATCTCACTTTCACCTCGAAAATGGCCTGGATACTTGATTTCAAGGAATTGATAGTGGGTGCTATTATTTTTATATTCCTTACACTGGCCCTTGGAGGCACCACACTTATTTTGTTCATGTTGTATCCTAAATTCCTGGTAGGTGAGCGTAAAGGTGCCATTGACCGTAACCTCCCTTCAGCGGTCACGTTCATGTATGCGCTGAGCAGGAGCGGTATGAACATCATTGAACTGTTCAGGGCACTGAGTGCCAGCAGGTACACATACGGTGAGGTGTCAAGGGAAATAGAAGTGATACTCAGGGACATGGATTATTTCGGTAACGACCTCAGGACTGCTCTTCATAATATCAGTGAACTCACACCATCTGATAAATTCCAGGACCTGATGTACAACCTGCTGACCGTTATAGACAGCGGCGGTGATATTCCAACATACTTCAGGGATAAATCCGAACAGTATGCCCAGTCAGCAAAATATGAACAGAAAGGTTTCCTTGAGACCCTTGCGCTTATTGCAGAGTCTTATGTCACCGCTTTTGTAGCAGGACCGTTGTTCATTATCATCATGGGTGTCATGATGAGTGTAATGGGTTCGGATACTATGTTGAGCCTGTATGCTATTGTTTATATGGTGATACCTGTGGGCTCGTTCATGTTCGTTTTCATGATCGGTATCATGACTCCTGGTGCTTCCGGGGAACCGCCTTTACTCCCCACAAAAAAACTTCTTCCGGATGAGATTGAACTCCCACCTGAAGACGATCCCGATTTTAAAAATTTTAAATCCTTTGTAAAATCAAGAAAGAGACTTGCCTTTAGAAAAGTGCTCAAGGACCCGTTGAAAACTATTAAGGAAAAACCGACAAACATTCTTATAATTACAGGTCCAATTGCTTTGATTATCCTGATCGCTTCCGTACTTAGTGCTTTGCAAGCACCGAATTTCATAGATTTTATTGATGACCGTATTGTGTATGCTATCTATATAATTATCGTACCACTTGCGTTCTTCCATGAAATGAAGAATTTCAAGCAAAAACGTATGCAGAACCAGATTCCGGATTTCCTTAAAAAACTTGCCAGCACCAACCAGACCGGAATGGCACTTAGGGATTCCATTGCCCTGATGGCACGGTCCAAGATCGGGCATTTGAGCAAGCAGATCAGACTTGTCTGGAAAGATATTGACTGGGGTCTTGATATCAATACATCACTGGCCCGGTTCTCAAACCGTATCAGGACCCATACTGTGGTAAGAGCTATTACTCTTATTACTAAGGCTAATGAATCCAGCGGTGATGTGGGTGAAGTACTGCTGGTTGCTGCAAGGGATGCATCATTTGAACAGGAAATGGGGAAAGAACGTTCTACTAATATGCTGATTTATATCGTGATTATCTATATTTCATTCATGGTTTTCGTTGGTGTCGTATATGTCATATCCACCACATTCCTTGCCGAGATGGCAAATGCGGCCGAGCAAATGGCTGCATCCGGCGCACAGGGGGGGGGTTTCATGGAGGAGTTTGACATTAATGTATTCAATAGGTTGTTCTTCCATGCAGCTGTGATACAGGGTGTATGTTCAGGGCTTATCGGAGGGGTCATGGGGGAAGGGAGTGTATTATCTGGTTTGAAGCACTCCACAATAATGCTTACAGTAGCATACCTGTTATTCACACTGGCCGTACTGTAGGTGATGTTGAACTTTTTCTTTGGGAAAAATAACTGTGTGCTTTAGAAGTGAACGTATCATAATGTTTTTATAGAACTGCAAACAATGAAGATGCGTTTCGCTACATTATTCTATGACATTTTCGATAGAGGTGAATCTATGAATATAAAACCAATCGGTGAAAGAGTTTTAATCAAACCAATGAAAGAAGAAGAAAAAACAGCGGGTGGGATCTACATTCCTGAGACTGCGAAAGAAAAGAAAAAACAGGGAGTAGTTGTGGAAGTAGGCACTGCCACTGATGATAATGAAATGCCTGTACAGAAAGGTGACCTGATATTATATACAGGATATAGTACAGAAGAGCTGGAAATGAACGGGGAAGAATACCTCATAATCAACGTTAGCGATATTATCGCAAAGCTTGAGTAGGTGAACATAAATGGCAAAACAATTAATTTTCGATGATGATGCAAGGCATGCCCTGATGAGGGGAGTGGACCAGCTTGCTAATACTGTAAAGATCACACTGGGTCCGAAGGGAAGGAACGTGGTGCTGTCATCACCTTTTGGCAGTCCGACCATTACAAATGATGGTGTGACCATAGCCAAGGAGATAGACCTGGAAGACCCGTATGAGGATATGGGAGCTAAACTGGTCAAGGAAGTGGCTACCAAAACCCAGGATGTAGCCGGTGATGGTACAACCACTGCCACACTGCTGACCCAGGCCATCCTTCATAAGGGCATGAGGAACATCACAGTGGGAGCCAACCCAATTGAGATAAAACGAGGCATAGACAAGGCCACCGAAGCCGTGGTTGAAAATATTAAATCCAAGAGTGAGGAAGTTAAGGGCAAGGATAAGGTCGCCCAGGTTGCTACGATCTCGGCTAACAATGATGAAGTGATCGGGAACTTGATCTCTGATGCCATGGAGAAAGTGGGTGCCAATGGTGTAATTACCGTTGAAGAGGCAAAATCCATGGATACATACCTGGAAGTGGTGGAAGGTATGCAGTTCGATAAGGGCTACATTTCCCCGTACATGTCTACGGATACTGAGAAGATGGAGGCTGTACTTGAAGAGCCGAAGATACTCTTATTTGACAAAAATATCAGTTCAATGAAGGACTTCCTGCCAATCCTGGAGTCAGTGGTCAAGGAAAATAAACCTCTGTTGATCATTGCCGAAGACGTGGAAGGCGAAGCACTGGCTACTACTGTACTGAACATCATTCGCGGTACTCTTAAAGTATGCGCAGTAAAAGCGCCCGGTTTCGGCGATGAACGCAAAGAGATGATGGAGGATATTGCAGCAGTAACAGGTGCAAAGGTTATCAGTGAAGAAAAGGGTATGAAACTTGAAAATGCCACACTGGCAGACCTGGGCAGTGCCCGCAAGGTCAGGGTGAACAAGGAAAAGACCATTATTATCGAAGGACAGGGCTCAAAGGATGATATTGAGAGAAGGGTATCCATCATTGAGGGCCAGATCAAGCTGGAAGATTCGGAATACAAGGTCAAGAACCTCAAAAAGCGCCTTGGCAAGCTGGCAGGTGGTGTGGCTGTGATCAATGTTGGTGCCGCCACTGAGACCGAACTTAAGGATAAGAAGATGCGTATCGATGATGCATTGAACGCTACCAAGGCTGCTATCGAGGAAGGCGTGGTTGCAGGCGGCGGAATTGCATTGATCAGGGCTGCCGGGGCACTGGATGCCCTGTCCCTTGAGGGCGACCAGGAGATCGGGCTGACCATTATCAGGCATGCAATCGAGGAGCCGCTGAAACAGATAGCTACCAATGCCGGTAAGGAAGGGTCAGTAGTGGTGGAACACATAAAGTCTGAGACTAATTCCAATATCGGGTATGATGCCAAGACCGATGCGTATAAGGATATGGTGGAAGCTGGCATTATCGATCCTGTGAAGGTGGTACGCTCCGCACTGCAGAATGCTGCAAGTATAGCCAGCCTGGTGCTGACCACAGAGGCCCTTGTGGCCGATATACCGGAAGAGGCGGGTGCAATGCCCCCGATGCCGGGACCTGAGAGCTACATGGGAATGTAGTTCTCTTTTTTTTCTTTTTTTGCTAATTTGCTTTTTTTTCGGTTTTCAATTTTTCCATTTCAACCAGGATAGAATTTTTCCATTGGTCATCGGTTAAGGAGTTTGACAGAGTCAGTATATATTATTTTCCAAAAGACCAATAATTTCATACGATTCTCCAATTTAATTTAAATCGAACACGGATGACACGGATTTGACGGATTTTCACGGATTTATTTATTATCCGTGCGCATCCGTGTCATCCGTGCAATCCGTGTTCCATTACAATATTACTCTTAACCGATGACACATGAGAATTTTTCACTCATGAGCAATTTCCACTGGTCGTTCCCTGCTGACCAGTACGGCACCCAGTAATATCAGTGCCCCGCCTGCCAGCATGGATATAGTGACCGGTTCGCTGAGGATGATGTAGGCAAAGACCACGGCACTGACCGGCTCCAGCAGTGCGACGATGCTGGCATTCTGTGCCCGGACATGCATGAGGCCGCTAAGATAGAGTACAAGGGCCAAGGCAGTAGGTAAGAGGCCGAACAGGACAAGTACGGCCATGTTGTCCAGCAGTACTTTAGCGGTGATAGCAGCCGAATATGGGGAGAAGATCAGCAATGTTATGAGCAGTGCCCATGCACCCTGGGCCGTGCCTGTGTAGTAGTCCTTCAGGTACCTGGAGGTAAGTGTCATCCCGCCGTATAACAGGCCTGACACCAGCCCGGCGGCAAGCCCGATGAGGTAGGTGTGATCCACATCCTGGAAAAGTGTATCTGGCCGGATGACCAGGATGACCCCGATAATGGATATGACCAGTGCAGATATGCTCCTGCGGTTGATGTATTCCTTTAGCAGGAGGGGGGAGAGCAGGGTGACGTAGACCGGGGCTGTGTAGAGCAGCAGTACAGCAATTGAGACTGATGTGTGTTTTACTGCGAAGAAGTAGGATAACATGGTGCCTGCCTGTATCAGGCCCAGCAGCAGGAGATACTGTTTCTTTTGGCCGGGCCGCAGTTCGCTGAGGCGGCGGCAGCATGTGAAGAATAGAGCAATGGCAACGAGACCGAACAGGAGCCGGTAAAAGATGATGGAGCCCAGGGGCATCTGTGTGGTCAGTTTTACGAAGATGCCGATTAAGCCGAAGAGGACGGCGGCGGTGGCGATCTGGATGTAGCCTTTGAGATGTGGGGGGAGCATGTGGTAATTTATTTGGCTGTTATGATATTTAGATGAGGGGGTAGAGTTCTACCCGCCCATCTGGCAATCAGAAAAGCATATAGGTGCCGCCTGATTTATTATCCTTAAACCACAAATACACACCAGACTACAATAAACCGAAAAAAACACCTATCCACAACAAAAAAAAGGAAACACCACATCATGTTCTTAACCTTACTGGCCCTGTTCGTAATAGTACCCTTTGTAGAACTCTACATACTCATCGAACTCGGGAAAAGCATCGGAGCCCTGCCTACCCTGGGCATTGTAGTCATAACAGGCATAGCCGGGGCCGCCCTGGCAAAACACCAGGGTTTGGGTGTATGGCAGCGTATCCAGGCCGAACTATCCCACGGACACATGCCCGGGGATGTCCTGTTCGACGGCGTGCTCATACTTATCGGGTCGGTCCTGCTGCTCACACCAGGGATACTGACCGATATTACAGGATTTATATTACTGATACCACCCGGCAGGTTCATGGTAAAGAAGTACGTAAAAGCCTGGGTTGACAAAAAGCTGCAATCAGGCCAGATGACATATTACACGCATACAGGATTTGATGAATATTGAGTTCAATGTAAGTTATTAAATATGAAGAGTACCACTATAAGGCATCATCAATCCCTATTATTTATCACTGGAGGAAATATATAATTGAAACAACCTTCCGTTAACATCGGCATCGTGGGCCATGTTGACCACGGCAAGACAACCCTTGTAAGTGCCCTGTCCGGCGTATGGACAGATAAGCACAGCGAGGAGATAAAGCGCGGTATCTCAATCCGTTTAGGCTATGCAGATGCCACCTTCATGAAATGCCCGAAATGCCCGCATCCCGATAGCTATACGGTTGCCAAAAAATGTGAGCACTGCGGTAAAAAGACAGAATCGGTCAGGACCATATCATTTGTAGACTCACCCGGTCACGAGACCCTGATGGCCACAATGCTCTCAGGTGCTGCCATAATGAACGGTGCTGTCCTGGTAATTGCGGCCAATGAAAAATGCCCGCAACCCCAGACCAAGGAACACCTGATGGCACTGGACATAATCGGGATCAATAACATCGTAATAGTCCAGAATAAGATAGACCTTGTAAGCAAGGACGATGTGATAGAGAACTACCATCAGATACTGGATTTCGTAAAAGGTACAGTGGCAGAAGGTGCGCCCGTCATTCCCCTTTCTGCCCAGCAGAATGTTAATATCGACATCCTGATAGAGGCTATAGAAGAGCATATCCCCACCCCGGAACAGATACTGGATAAACCTGCCAGGATGCTCATTGCCCGCTCCTTTGACGTTAATAAACCAGGCACAAAACCCGGTAAGATAACAGGCGGCGTTATAGGCGGGACCCTGAGTTTGGGGACCCTTAAGTCCGGTGACAATATTGAAATAAGACCTGGCCGCAAGGTAGAATCGGGAGGGACAGTCAGGTGGGAATCCATCCAGACCACTATTACCAACATCATGGCAGGCAGTGAAAAAATAGAAGAGGCCACTCCTGGCGGCCTGGTAGGCGTAGGAACCAAACTTGATCCCTCGATCACAAAAAGTGATAGTCTTGTAGGTCAGGTGGCAGGCGAGCCTGATACCCTCCCACTTACACGGGATAAATTCCTCATGAAAGTAAGGTTATTGGAACGCGTTGTAGGTTCAGCCGACGAACTGGTAATAGAACCTATCCATTCCAATGAACTACTTATGCTCAATATTGGCACTGCCACCACAGTTGGCGTAGCGACCAGTGTACGTAAGGATATTGTTGAGGTCAAACTGAAAAGACCGGTCTGTGCAGATTTTGAAGACAGCGTGGCGATCAGCAGAAGGGTCGGTGCCAGATGGAGACTCATCGGTTCCGGTATCATAAATGAATGAACCCGATGATATAATATGAAAGTTATAATAGATACCAATGCATTTATGGTCCCGGTCCAGTTCGGCCTGGATATCTTCAAGGAACTTGGCCGTCTTGGGTTCAATGATTTAATTGTTCCTTCATCAGTGACCAGGGAACTGAATGCTATAAAAAAGCTGGCAAGGGGTAAGGATAAAATGTCTGCGAACGTTGGTCTCGGACTGTCCCGGCAGTGCAGTGAGATCATTACAGAAGGGAATGCAGATGATGCGATAGTGAAATTAGCCATGGAAGAGAAGGCAGCGGTTTTTACCAATGATGCGGAACTTAAGAAAAGATTATGTAGTAAGGACATCACAATAGTGTACTTACGTGGAAAGGATCATCTCGAAATAATGTGAGATGTTCGTTGTGATAAATATTCCAGATTTATAAACACATTAACTATAGAAATCAGAGGATTATTGAATGTATAATAAGGTGAGACTGGCAGATACCGTACGTATTGCTCCTGAACTGCTGGGGGATGATGTTACAAATGCAGTCCGGATTGCTTTGATCGATAAGTTGGAAGGTGAGATCGATAAGACCTTAGGTGCCATTGTTGCCATTATAGATGTGGTTGAAGTAGGTGACGGTCATATTCTTGCCGGTGATGGTGCAGTTTATTATGACGCTACTTTTGACGCTGTAGTGTTTAAGCTTGAACTGCAGGAGATCATAGAAGGCAGCGTTGTCGAGATTGTTGAGTTCGGTTCTTTTATAGGTATAGGACCCATGGACGGGCTTGTCCATGTGAGCCAGATAACTGATGAATATATTTCATTTGATTCCAAGAATGCCCGTCTTGTAACAAAGGAAAGCAACAGGTCACTGTCTGAAGGAGACCATGTGCGTGCCAGAGTCGTTGCATTAAGCATCAACGAACGTGAGCCGCGGGACAGTAAGATCGGCCTGACCATGCGGCAGCCTGCACTTGGCAGAATCGAGTGGATCAAAGAGAACATGAAAGCCAAAGAAGAGTCTGCGGAGGCTAAGTAGACTTGACTGAACAAGCCTGTCGTGAGTGTCACAGGATTGTGACCGGCTCGAACTGTAGCGTTTGTGGTTCCAATTCATTAAGTACTGACTGGAGCGGATTTGTGGTGATCATTGATCCATCCCGTTCCTGCATTGCTAAAAAGCTTAATATCGACATTCGCGGAAAATACGCGCTGAAGGTCCGGTAGTGACTATATGCCCGAAACCATCCTTGGCAAGAGGTTCTGCCTTCCTGATGCTATGCGTAGCGAGATGCGTAAGCAGTTCGGGGTACTGTATCGCGGGGATGAAGTAGATACTACCAGGCAGATGCTCGCTGATATGGGCAGCCCTGCCAAACTTATTGCCATAGGAGATATTTCCACTTTCAACCTGCTCCAGTGTGGAACTGTGCCGGATATATCTGTAATCGATGAAAAAACACACAGGGAGCCCGCTGGTGTTGACATAATCAAATGTATCAGGCACTCGAATTTTACTGAAGTGGATGTTACCAACCCGCCAAGCTTCGTAGAACCTGAACTGGTATCGGCTTTATCCGATGCAATGGATGCGGATGTCCCGGTGCAGATCATGGTCCACGGTGAGGAAGACCTGGCAGCACTACCGGCTATAGTGCTTGCACCCGTATCATCTGTGGTGATCTATGGTTTGCCTGATGAAGGGGGCATAATGGTCACGGTCACGCCTGAGGTTAAGGACCGGATATATGACATGCTTGATAAGATGAAGTGTGATTAAAGCTATAAACCATTGAAGATTAAAGGACAGAAAAATACATATTACATAATAGGATTAAGGAAAGCAAGAACTTGATGATATCAAAACGGAGGATTTAATTTGGAGATTAATATTATAAAAGACTGGGATAACCCATTATTAGACCGTAAAGAGATTACGTTCAATATATCCCATACTGGTAAAACCCCTTCAAGGGATGAGATTAAGAATAAACTGGTTGCTCAACTCAACTCCCGGCATGAACTGGTGATCGTTGATAAGATCAGGACAGAATACGGCACCCAAAACACTTCAGGATATGCAAAAATATATTCAAATGTGGAGCGGGCAAACGAAATAGAGAATAAATATGTCCTGAAACGAAACGAGCTAAAACCTGTTGAAGAGACCGAGGAGCCGCCAGAGGAAAAATCCGGCGAATCTCCTGAGGAATCAACTGAAGAAGAAACTGTTGCCAAAGAACCGGTAGCAGAAGAAGCAGCAAGCGAAGAAGAACCCGCCGAATCACCGGAAAGCTCAACCGAAGAAGAAGCTGTTGCTGAAGAACCGATAGCAGAAGAAGAATCCGGTAAATCTTCTGAAGAATCAACCGAAGAAAAAGCTGCAGCCGAAGAACCGGCAGCAGAAGAAAAACCCGCTGAGTAAAATCAAACAAGGTGATCACAATGGCTGTACATAATTATTACGAGGTTTCAGATAATTCGATAAAGAGGTTAAGACAGTCCTGTCCCCGCTGTGGTGACGGGTTCTTTCTTGCCGAGCATAAGGACAGACTGACCTGCGGAAAGTGCAATTATACTGAGTTTAAAAAATAATTGCACCTTTTTTTTGCACTGATTTTATTATTTAATACAGTTTCCAGTGGAAACAAAGGGCATATCCGGACTGGTCATGTTTATGACAGCCTTTTTGTTATTTCGTCTGCACTGTACTGCAGGGTGATGATGCGGCTTCTGCCCCTGGTACCTTTTCCTGTGAAACTGGCATTTATTAATTTTAAGGCTGACAGTTTTTCCAGGGTCTCGTAATACCTGGTATAACCAAGGCCTGTTTTATCGTGGAACCCATTATACAGTTCACCGGCTTTGATCTCGGTGTGCTTGCAAATAAGTTCCAGCAGGGCTTTTTCTTCGTTTTTTAATGACTTCAACAGGTATGTGAGGTGCACCAGCTTTGAGGTCTTGTAGGCTTTGTCCACGTCTTCAATTTCGATGGTCCTGGATGCACGCCTTTCGGCATTGAGACCTGAGCGCTTGAAGAGGTCAATACCTACCCTCAGATCGCCAAGCAATTCGGTATATTCCACAACTTTGTCCAGCACCTCGGGGCCGACCACGTCATTGTAGAACCCAAGTTTGTTCCTGTTTTTAAGGATGTCCCGTATCTCATCGCCTGAATATCTGGGGAACTTTATCTCTTCTGCCAGGAGGACTGATTCCACTTTCGGATCAAAATGAAATCCCATGCCGGTATCGCTTAATATGTTGATCACACCGATACGGGCACCGGGATTTGTTTCATGGGCGCGCAGCAGTGAATAGAGCACTTTGTCATGTTCACCTTCATGCATCAGGTAGTTGATATCATCCAGGACCACCACCAGTATCTTTTCCTCATCTGCCAGGTAACTGGTGATTTTTTCATTGATCTTCTGGAATGAGACGCCTGAGGACGGCGGGGCTATATTGAACAGTTTTTTGTATATCCGGGAGTAGACAGTAAACCGGGTGGAATTGGTCTGGCAGTTGACATGGGCGGGAACTACCTTTGATGTGGATTTCTCAATCTCCTCGATTAGTTTGTGTACTGCCGTGGTCTTGCCTGTGCCTGGAGGACCTATACAAAAGGCATTGACAGGTCTTGCGCCGCGCATGGCTGGCCGGACACAGTACATGAGTGCCTGCATCTGGGACTGACGGTGGGCGAAGTATTCCGGGATGTGGTCAAGCTCAAATAGGTCCGGGTCCTTGAAAATTGTCTCATCCCACATCAGGAGGTCTTTGTTCATATCACTAACTTTCCTGTTAAATTTTTGTTTGTTACATATTCCATATTGATGTATAAATTTGTTATTAATCAGTTTGCGGGAATGGTTCGTTTTCTCTATTTTTTAAGCGCATAGCAATGTTTCATGGACATTCTACGAAACGTATATATTATGATAATATAATTATGAGAACGCTTCAGCGCGGGCTGGTAGCTTAGACAGGCAGAGCGATGGACTCTTAATCCATCGGCCAGGGGTTCAAATCCCTTCCAGCCCGCCAAATCCCATATTTTTTTCAATGAGCAAAACACAGCAAACAAATAATTCAAGTGGGACACCGCGGATTCGAACCGTAGTCCAGGCGCCCAAAATGCCCAATGACCGGTTAGACTTCGGGCTGCCCTGGTGAATATCTACTTATGATAGAGCCACCTGAATTAAAACCTGGATTTTAAAAAGTAAAATAATCTTCAAATGCCCATCCGGATAAGAAATATTCTCAAGATAACTGCTCTTGCAACTTCTCCTGCAGCCATAAATTCACAAGAGTATCAGATGAAATACCACGTCGTCTGGCAGATACCAGGATTTTATCCGAGAGTTCATTATCTACTGCATAGTATATTACTTCGGATTGGATGTCAACTTCAAACTCAGCAGGTCTGGTCTCACCCCAATGATCGGCAAGCTCATGTATATCCCAGAACTCCCCAATTTCATCATAGTCCCGTGCTTTAGATATAGAACTTTTATTGTTGTTCATATTTCTTCCTTTCAGCACCAGTCATGTCTCGTGCAGACAGTATACAGTGCATGTTTATTTTTTTTGTATATAAAGAAGAGGATTAGAAACCTGCCTGCCTTTGACCTGCCAAGGGCGGCATATACATTTTCATTCGGATAGAACTCCTTCTCAACAAAACGGAATTTCAGTATCTACTTCAAAAAGTATGGTCAAATGCAAGATTAATGTAGACACAGATTTCACAGATTACACTGATTTTCACAACCACCATCAATCTGTGTAATCAGTGTAATCTGTGTCTCAAAATTCAGAGCACTATGATCAATTATCATTTAATTTGAAGGGGATACATAAACTTCATTGTTTTATCTTCCCCTACCAGCCCACGTCACATCTGGCACTTTTTTTAAGTAGTATAAGGTAAATAACTGTATATTAGGGAGACATTATCACTGAAATGGAGAGTGGCCATAGTGAAAAGTATACATGTTGCTATTGCACTGGTCTGTATGGCAGTAGTGCTGGCAGTAATAATCCAGCCGGTTCGAAAGGAACCTCTTGCAGGGAACGAGTCTGGAGATATAATCAAACTTCTTGAACCACGAGACTCAGGCGGCATCTCTGTCGAGGAAGCCCTGCTTGAGAGAAGGTCGATCAGGAATTATAAGGATGAAGCGCTGACGCTGGCCGAGGTTTCCCAACTCTTGTGGGCGGCGCAGGGTATCACACATCCAGCTGGATACAGGACCGCACCATCTGCCGGTGCGCTCTACCCGCTGGAGGTTTATGTGGTTGCAGGAAATGTGGTGGGTCTGCCGGCAGGAATTTATAAGTACAGGCCGCAGGGGCATGAACTAGAGAAAGTGGCAGGGGGAGATGTGCGTGCTGACCTGTGTGCTGCTGCGCTTGACCAGGAATTCGTAGAGGATGGTGCGGCAGTACTGGTGTTTGCTGCGGTATATGAGCGGACGACCCTAAAGTACGGTGAGAGGGGGGTGCGGTACGTGCATATGGAGGTGGGACATGCTGCCCAGAATGTTTATTTGCAGGCGGTCTCGCTGGGGTTGGGGACTGTAGTTGTGGGGGCTTTTGATGATGGTGAGGTGGAGAGGCTGTTGCAGATGCAGGATGATGAGCGGGCGGTGTGTATTATGCCTGTGGGGAGGAGGTGAGTTTGTGGGGGAGCAGGGGATGTAGATTTGTTACTTATTTCCTTTGTATTTAGAATACATATTATAAAAATCTTATAAGTCCATTTCAAGATCTTCCCGGATTATTTTGCGTAATAGACCTTTTGGTACATCTTTACTCCCATGTACCGGAACAAAAGTTGCTCTGCCATCTCCTGATTTTAATCTTGAATGAAAACCTTTTGTCCTTGTTACGTTAAAATCCAATGTTTCTAAGAACTTTATGAGCTCTCTGCCTTTGATAACAGGAAGTTTAGGCATTTTGAGCAACTTCCAATTCTCTAAACCCTACAAATTTATTAAGCTCTTCAACTTCTGTCTCTTCGAGACACATATCTATAACTTCACTTATATTTGCCATTGCTTCATCTATGGTTTCACCATAGGAATGACATCCCTTAAAAAGGGGACAAGTAACTATGTAATAGCCATCTTCGTCTATTTCAACAATTATTGGCAGATGCAATTTATCCATGTCAAATTCTTCCATAGGGTAGATAAATTTCATATATTAAGTTATTTTCCTCGGCATTTGTCATGTTGTCAATACCGGTTAAAAAAAGAACCTGATACAGGGGGGCGCATGTGAGTAATAGGGCGATGCTCTCCCCCCTGGTGGCTGGAGCGCAGGATGGTGGTCAGCAGGCGGGGCGGCAGGACAGCATTTCAATGTGAACTCTACGGCTTAAAAATTACTAAAATTATATATTTCAACAGCCATGCCCGCCGCCGGCAGCAACAACCAACATCCGTGGCTGCCGTCCGTGCACACTCCTCTCAACCCACGCTCAGCGGATGAACACCCCACCGCTGGCATCAGCGCAGAGAGACGGCACTGATGGAAGTGAAGGACGGCGGAGTAGCCAGTTGAGAACATGAAGGGGTGTTTAGGGAAATTTGCAAGCTCTTTTTCTCAAAGGGGAGCGAAATATACAAACCAGTTACTATCTGAATAACTGTATCCCTGTAATGTATATAAGATTCTCTTTCCAGGACCTATTATTCCGCATTTTTTCTAATGCGATTAACCCTTCTTCTTTTGATATCATTCCTGCACGAAATAGGTAATAAAGTAGATGAGTACTGAAAAGTGTGGAAGTATTAGTCAGTTTAAATTTTGGCATTGCACGGATATCATCGGAAACGATGAAATCACATTTTTTCTGAAGCGCAACTTCGATGAGTTCTTCTTCACCTGTTGACCTTTGTGATACTTCCATTATTGTTATTGTATGTAACAGTTTCAATATTTCTCGTGCGGCAGCAGCGTCATTATCTATAAATATCCCGATCTCTTCAAGTTCGGAATGGATTCTTTTTGTTATTACGATATCTACCGTTTTGGTAATTGTACTGAGGTAACCGCTATACTGGAGTGCTATCAATGAACAGGTATCGATGGCAAATATCATCATTCACCAAACAGTCTGTCGATTTCCTTTTTCCCTTTTTGTGTCATCTCACTGATCATCCTGACATCTTCAGCCTCACGACCTACAGCAGTCTGTAATTCTTCGAATGATATATGACCCATTGTATATTCCATAGCCAATGCTTCGCGATATTTCAATAAATCTTCTTTAACAGCTACTGCTAATTTCATCCTTAACCATTCTGACCTTGGAACATGGAGCATGTGTGCCAGTGTATCTATTTCTTGTAAAAGATGTTCATTCAGCCTGATATTTATTTGAGTAGTCATAATGTATCAATTGGTAGTATATTGATAGTGAATGCTATATAGTTTTTGTCTTTAGAGATTATTAATATAATTTCGAAAGCAATAGCTGCCGCCCTGACGGGCTGCGGTGGCAGGGTAAAGTGCAGATGCCGGCAGCCACCGCCCGCATCCCCTTTCCACTCACCACATGTGCACCCGCACACAGTCGATAGCATAAGGGGGGCGCATGTGATTAATATGGCAATGCTCTCCCCTGGTGCCGGAGCGAAGGATGACGGTCAGCAGTTTGGCTTTTAAAAGTGCCGAAGGACCGTTTTTAAAAAGTCTCTCCCTGGGCCTGTCATTAGGTTGATATTTTGTATCCTGTTGTAGTATCCAGACATGTGGAGCCACGTAAAAATTTTTTTGATATACATGGTGTACAATTTTAGCAAGTAAAATCTGGAAATGATTTCTACATACAGTAACCCCAACACCGACCGCAACGGCCAGACCAACAATTAGGGGACGGAAACTGACCACAGCATTAACCCATATAGCCCTACCGGACCCTTTGACCAGAAATTCGAACTGTACAGGGTGAAGTTACTTATTTTGAAGATGCTTGCGTGATTGTTTATGCTGTTCTGGATATAGTGCGAATAAATCAACAAATATTCATAATATATTAGGAAAGAATTAAATAATATTCGCACTACAATATAGGATAATGGTATATGAAGAGATACTGATAAAGCAGAACAAACACTGGAGAGGCGAAAGTTTTCCAGTGGGAGTGGAACGGGATATCAAAGTCCGGGTAGAATCATTCCTTACAACAAAATACATTCTCGCAATAACCGGGGTCAGAAGGTCTGGAAAATCATACTTATTGTACCAGCTCATTGATTCGCTCCTGCGCAGCATACCGCCAGAGAACATCATGTACGTCAATTTCGATGACCCCGCGTATATGCAGATAAGAAGCGACCCAAGGGGTATGGACGGTCTCTACAGCGATTACCTGAAACTTAAGAATCCTACAGGCAGGACCTATCTGTTCTTCGACGAGATCCAGGCCATCCCCGGCTGGGAGAAATGGGTGAAATCTACGTATGACCTGACAGATTCAGTGAAATTCATAGTAACAGGGTCAAATTCAACCCTGTTATCCTCTGAACTGGCAACACTCCTGACAGGTAGGAATCTGCAGTTTGAAGTATTTCCATTCAATTTTAACGAAGTCTTGCGGTTAAAAGATGAGGAAGTCATAAGATCGGAAGATGTAAAAAATATATATGAGAAGAACTACGCAAAAAAAGATACCCTACGGCATTATTTATCCAAGATATTGCAATACGGGACATTTCCTGAGGTAATTCAGATGGATGAAGAAGGCCGGGATTTCGTCCTTAAAGAATACTATAAGGATATACTGTACAGGGATATCGTTCCCCGCTTTGAGATCAGGCATGTGACTAAACTGGAAGATGCTGCATATTACCTGCTCAGCAATATCTCAAACACCATCAATTACCACAAATTGGGGAAGCTCATCGGTATGCATGAAAATACAATAAAGGATTACTTGTCATATTTTGAGAGGTCATACTTGTCATTCCAGGTGCCGAAATTTGCATATTCGGTTAAGGAGCAGATGAAAAGTCCCAGGAAGGTATATTTTATAGACTGCGGTCTGAGAAATGCTGTATCATTCAGGTTTTCGCAGGATATCGGAAGGTTGATGGAGAATCTTGTTTTCATTGATCTAAGGCGTAGGGGGTGCAGCATCTACTACTGGAAAAACGGAAATGAAGTTGATTTTGCTATTAAGCAAGGATTGAAAATAACAGAGCTTGTTCAGGTAAGTTATGATATAAGGGACCAGAGGACCAGAAAAAGGGAAGAAACTGCACTTGTTAAAGGGATGCATTTCTTTGGTCTGGATGGGGGGTTCATAATCACAGACGATTATTTTGGTGAAGTTTTAGTGGATTCAAAAAAGATTATTTATATTCCATTATGGGCCTGGCTGCTAAGAATATGAGTGAAGCAGATGTGTGCTGTAATGTGCCGGAGCCATGCAAGTCTACATGGCTGGCTGCCACACTGCCGCCCTGACGGGCTGCGGTGGCAGGGTAAAGTGCAGATGCCGGAGCCTCCACCCGCACACCGTCGATAGCATGAGGGGGGCCGGGAAAGATAGGGGCAGATATGAGTGTTTAAAAACTAATCCTCAACACTGGCGGTTTGACTCGGTCAATATCATTATCTCTATTTCAGAGATTACTTCTTCAAGTCAGACCTCTTCGGAAGGTTTGACTTGTGTGCCCAGATGTTTATGGTGGGGAAAGGTCAGGATTTCTTTATGATGAGGTGCATTATCGTATCTAAAGATCAACTTACCTTTGCTATCTGAAAGGTTGAACCGATATTTAGGTCGCTGTTGTCCTATCAGGATATATTCCATAAAATTGAGCGTAAAACCACCAAAAAATAGCAGTCTTACAGTGACCATTCCCTCATCTCCACTGAATTCTTTAAAGTCGATCGTTTTATCTGCTATTAGTTTTGAATTGCTTAACAGGTTTTCGATTGATTTAAAATAGTCTGCAATCACCAATAGGTAACCACCGATTTTGCTTTAATAAGTTTATCCTTTAATGTTTTGAGACCTCTGATGAGCCCCCACCATTCAAAAAAGTCTTGTGAATCGTCAAGGTTACCATTGTCGAATTTGTCCTCAAATTCAGGAGATGTAAGCTTATATTTGTCTTCGAATTTTTTTATTTCACTTTCAAGTAAATTAATTTTTGATTCTAACAGTACAATTTCCCTGTTCATTGAATCTTTTACAACTGGAATCACATCTTCAGAAATTGCTACTTCCATATTAATAGTCTATGTAAATGTTCTTTATTAAACTTTTGTGAATTAGAACGCTTTAGCTGCTGAACAAAAACACGCAACTAACAGCGCCATGAATGGCCGGTTGGTCGAGTGCAGGAGGAGCCTTACAGGCAATTGGTGGGATGAATAGAGGCTGGACAGCATTTCAATATGAACTCTGCGGCTTGAAAATTACTAAAATTATATCTTTTAACAGCCATGCCCGCCGCCGGCAGCAACAAACAACACCCATAACTGCCACCATGCCGCCGTAACGGGCTGCGGGGGACCCCTATTATCTTGTATATATGTCTCAAAATTTAGTTGTGGGGTATGTCAATTGCTGATTCTTACAGGTAATTTAATATAGATAATACCATATAGTAGTATAATGTGACTGAAAATACCTATCTAAACAGGCAAGAACAGATGATATTCAATGCGATATCATCCGCTGACATCGTTAACAGCAACGAGATAAAGGATATTTTCCCGGGTTTGAAGCCTTATCAAGTAAACAAGGTGTGTTCCAGCCTATCTTCAAAGGGATATCTTCACAGGCTAAAAAAAGGGGTGTATCTGATTCAGGAGAAGCCATCCAATATTCCCGTGATAAAAAATGCCTACAAAATTGCCCTTGCAATGTTTAAGGGATACATCGGTTTTTCATCTGCTCTCCGGCTTTACGACCTTATTGATTATGAACCCTTCACTATATTCGTGGTAACAAGAAACAGATCCATGGAAAAAATAATTGGGGAATATACATTAAAATATGTGGCAATGGGCGATAAAGCTACAGGAATGACCTATTACAATGGTGTTTATGTATCTACAACAGCGAAGACGTTCTTTGACTGTTTTTATAAGCCACAGTATGGTGGGGGTTATTCAACGATCACCAAAGCGCTGTATGATGCAGATATCGACTGGAATGAGTTTTTGGGATATTTTGGACTTGCATCAAGTTCATTGTGCCAGAGAACCGGATATGTCCTGGATCTGCTGGGGGATGCGACCAGTGTAGTCCCGAATGATGTACTGGATAATTTCAAAAATCGCATCAAGAATAATACCAGATTATTGCCATCTGGCAGCAGTAAGGGGAAATATATTAAAGAATGGATGGTGCTTGACAATCTTGGAAAGGAAAATATATTATCCTGGTGGTACCATGGCTGATCCTGAAATTATAAGATATGTGTCTATTAAAACCGGTTTGGGTTTAAAGTTCCTGTCAAAGGATGAGAAACTTTCAATTGTAATGGAACAGTTGAGGGACATATTCCCAGAGGTTATTTTGAAAGGAGGGACTGCACTGAACCGGGTTTTTTTCCTGAAATCCGGAGTTAGCAGGTTCTCAGAATATATAGACCTGGATTTTGTTTCAGACAAGAGCCTGGATGAGAAAATATCTGTGATCAAGGAAAGGGTTACACAAATAAAGGGTTTTGATATAAAGGGGCCGAGAATCCTTCACCGAACCCTGAGATTCGATTGTTTCTACATAAATGAGTTTGGCGATAAGGACCGAATAAGATTGGAATTCTATCTGACAGCGACCGAACATCTGAAGATAGAGGATATAATGGTGAAATCTCCTTTTATAGAGACACATCCAACCATTTTCAGTGTTTATTCTTTGGAAGATTTGATGGCACGAAAGTTCGTTGCCCTGTACAACCGGATGGAGGGGAAGGATATTTACGATGTATGCTACTGCCTTGATCTCGATTTTGATAAAGAGAGCTTGCTAAAGGCATTGGATATCATGCTTGACTTTTACAGGATTGATAAAGACGATTTCCTGAATGAACTTGTATTAAGGCTAAGGAATGCGAAAGAAAATAGTAGTTTTATTGGAAATTCAGCCAATCACTTTATACCCCGGAACTTGAGACCAGATTGGAAGCTTTTTATTGACACACTGCCTTTAAAGATTGAAAGGGTGCTGGGGTAAATGTTTGGGATGGGACCGTAAACGTGGGATTAATGGGGCTGGGCAGCATTTCAATATTAACCGCAGGTGGACGCTGATACACGCCGATTGAAGGCTGCCGTTAAGTGTTTCACCGCAAAGACATTGTAACCTTAACTTTGCGTCCTTTGCGCTCTTTGCGGTGCAGTATTCCATTAATTATATATTTCAACAGCCATGCCCACCGCCGGGTGCATAAGTGCTGTAAATTCATAAAATATCTTCATATCTATATTTTCCGATACGTTCGTGGTATTTCAGTCCGGTGAACATAGTGGATGAATAATTGGTACATTAAAATTGATGGAATTGCCGAACCGTGCGCAGTTGCATTTGTGCTGCTATTGATCTCTATGGTGTACTGAGCAGCTACTGAAGCATGATTTTTTCTTTTATTTGAACTATCTCAGATTCCACATTTGAAAGCCTTGCATCAATATGGCTCTTGAAATCGTCTCTTAATGCGTGAATCTCAGATATAGTCTCTATTCTGCTCTGATCGATTTTGCCTATGGTCTCATCTTGCTTATCAAGCATCTGATCCTGCTTCTCGATCATAATCTTCAGATTGTTCTCAAGCCGATCAAAACCATTTATCGTCACACCTATGAGGTCTTTGAGTAAATCAGCCGCTGTATCAAGTCTTTCGTCAGTTTCTCCTTCATCAACAAGCTTGTAGAACTTTTCATAATCTCCCGTTGAAGTGGAGTATTCCTGCTCAATACCAATGACATTGATAAGGGTATTTTTTATGTTTACAGCCGGGATAAATTTGTCAAGATCGGTTTGTTCACCTTCAGCTATGATCTTTACCCTACCGTCTGCAAGATTCAGGACAATTCCTTTTATGCCAAATTGCTTTGCTATGGATATGACCTTTGTCCTGTAACCGGCACGCTGTACATTGCCTGAAATGTGTAGAATTACCCTTTTCATTATAGTATTAGTTCCCTCCATACAGATATAAATGTTTCCAATCTCCTGCTTCGTAAGTAGTACTCAAATCTTTTAGCTGAAGCTGATGAGTCTTAAAGTAGAAGAATGATTATGAAAACGTGAGGATGTAGCCAATAATTTGGTGGAATCAATGAGATGCGCGCTTAGAAACTCATGCTAATCCACATGGCTGGCTGCCACACTGCCACACTGCCGCCCTGACAGGCTGCGGTGCCAGGGAAAGTGCAGATGCCGGCAGCCTCCGCACGCATCCCCCTTCCCACTCAGCGCATGTGCACCCGCACACCGCAGATAGCACAAGGGGGGCGCATGTGATTAATAGAGCAATGCTCTCCCCCCTGGTGGCTGAAGCGCAGGATGGTGTTTAGCAGGAGGGGGGGCGGAGGCATGGATTGATGATCCAATGGCAGCGAACTCGAAACGAACTCGTACGAACTCTGAGTTCGTGTGAGTTGGTACCAGTTCGTTGCTAATTTAAAGCATGACATAAATTATATATTTTAACAGCCATGCCCGCCGCCGACAGCAATCTCCAACACCTGAGGCCACCGCCTGCACATCCCCATCCCAACCCACGCTCAGCGCATGAGCGGAAAGGAAGCAGGCTGGAATATCCGCATTCGTTCGTGTTTGTCTACGGTTCGAAGCTCACACGAATCCACAAGGCTGGCTGCCACACTGCCGCCCTGACGGGCTGCGGTGGCAGGGTAAAGTGCAGATGCCGGAGCCTCCACCCGCATCCCCTTTCCCACTCAGCGCATGTGCACCCGCACACCGCAGATAGCACAAGGGGGGCGGGACAGCATTTCAATGTGAACTCTGCAGCTTGAAAATTACTAAAATTATATATTTTAACAGCCAT
>JAUVLO010000024.1 GCA_030600695.1 Methanosarcinales archaeon
TAAACATGGTAATGACAATCGATTGCAAAGGAATGTACTACCGAAAACTGAACAAGATGACCCAAAACGCTGTTGCTGAAGGCGAAACCGAGTTCGTACTTGACAATGTGAACGGGCAGCGTTACATTGGAAATGGGATCAATGAAAAGATTAAGATCACCATAAACGGCGTTCCCGGCAATGATCTTGCAACGTTTATGAACGGCCCCACCCTTATAGTCAATGCAAATGCACAGGACAGTATCGCGAATACAATGAACGCAGGCAAAATAATCGTGCATGGAAGTGCGGGCGATGTTCTGGGATACGGCATGCGCGGCGGAAAGTTGTATATCAAAGGTAATGTTGGATACCGTACAGGGATCCACATGAAGGAATACAAAAAGCAGATACCTGCGATCATTGCAGGTGGTGTTGCAGGTGATTTCTGCGGCGAGTATATGGCTGGCGGTATTCTTGTCATCCTTGGTTTGAACAAGGATGATGATACGCCGATTGCAGGTGATTATTTTGGAACAGGTATGCACGGGGGTGTGATTTATGTACGTGGAGATATAGATGAGAGTACCTTGGGCAAAGAAGTGAGCATATTGGAACTTGATAAAAAGGACGATAAAACCTTGAAAAAACACCTGACCGAATACTGTGAGCATTTCGGGCTTGACCTTGATGAGGTCATGAGCAAGCCTTTTGTTAAACTGCTTCCAATTTCCAGCAGACCGTATGGAAACATGTATGCATATTAAGAATAAAATCAATAACCCGTTGGTGAAAACTATGAGTGAACCGGATGTGTTGAAAACTTTACAGGATGCAAGTCTTGATGTACTCACCTGCATGCAATGTGGAACTTGCAGCGGAAGTTGCCCCTCCGGGCGATATACAAGCCTGAATACACGAAGAATTATAAGAAAGGCACGTAAGAACAGTGATATGCTCCACGACGATGATCTCTGGATGTGCGCCACCTGCTATAATTGTCAGGAGAGGTGCCCACGCGGGATCAAGATCGTTGATGCGATATTAATGATCCGTACAATTGCTGTGCATGAAGGCATTATGCTGCCTGCGCACAGGAAAATCAGCGAGTTAGTGCTCAAACACGGTCACGCAGTGCCGATCAATGATGCTACAAAGGAAAAGCGGAAGGATCTCGGTTTGGAGGAACTTCCAGAAACGGTTCACAAGTATCCGGAGGCTCTGGCGGATGTTAAGAAACTCTTGGAATCTTGCGGATTTGACAAACTTGTAGTTAAAAAACAGGAGTAGAGGACTCAGGAGATATTATTATGAAAAAATTATCACTTTTCCTAGGCTGCATTATCCCTAATCGTTACCCTGGTATCGAAAAGGCTACATATTTGTGCCTTGAAAAACTGGGTATCGACTGTTCAGACCTACCGGGTGCTTCATGCTGTCCCGCGCCCGGTGTGTTCAGGTCGTTCGATAAATCAACATGGCTCGCACTTGCAAGCCGCAACATTGTATTGTCAGAAGAACTTGAGCGCGATGTACTAACAATATGCAACGGTTGCTATGGTTCACTCATAGATGCAAATAATGAACTCAAAGAGAACGCAGCACTGAAAAAGAGTACGAATACCCATCTTGAGAAGATAGGCAAAAAGTACAATGGAAGTGCGGATGTCAGGCACATCGTGGAGTTACTCTATGATGAGTTCGGACCTGAAAAGATCAAAGAGATGGTAACAACTCCACTCAACCTCAGGGTTGCGTTGCATTACGGATGTCACCTCGTTAAACCCTCAAAAGAGCGGCAACTTGGAAGTGTGGAAAGACCCATGTTTTTTGATGAACTTGTTGAGTCCACGGGTGCTGAAAGTGTGGATTACCCGGACAAGATGGCCTGTTGCGGTGCAGGTGGCGGTGTGCGGTCAGCACTTCTTGAAAAGTCACTTGAGATGGCGAATCACAAATTCTCGCGAATCCAGGATGCCGGTGTAGACTGTATCGTGAATGCGTGCCCTTTCTGCCATCTGCAACTTGACGGCGGACAGGCCGAGGTAAAAGAGAAGTTCGGTTTGGAGTATAATATTCCGGTACTCCATTATACACAACTCCTCGGACTTGCATTTGGTTTTTCACCGGAAGAACTTGGAATTGACCTGAATGTCATAAAGAACGATGAGTTTCTCGCTAAACTCAAGGAACTCGCAGAAAACTAATGAGGGTGTAAAGACATGAGTGAAAAAACAGGTGTTCCAAAGATAGGTGTTTATCTCTGCAGGTGCGGCGGCAATATCTCAGACGTAATTGATGTTGAAAGCATTGCTGTGGAAATTTCAGGGATGGACGGCGTGGTATTTGCTGATGTTCAGGATTATATGTGCAGCAGTGCAGGACAGGGACAGATCAAGAACGATATTGAAGAAGGAAGGATCGACCGGGTGGTCATTGGTTGCTGTTCCCCGAAACTTCATCTTGAAACGTTCCGTGCAATGGCTAAAAAGGCAGGCACAAATCCGATGCTTCTTGAAATTACAAACATCCGCGAGCAGTGTTCGTGGGTGCATGACGATTCTGATGAGGCTACAAGGAAAGCGAACGGACTGATCAAAGGTGCGGTTTCAAGGATGAACGAACTTGAGTCGCTTGAACCTATCACTAAAGACGTCAAAGACAAGGCTCTGGTCGTGGGCGGCGGTATTGCCGGGATCACAGCAGCACTTGAGATGGCGGATGAGCGCGAAGTTATTCTGATTGACAAGGCACCGTATATTGGTGGACACATGATCGGCCTGTCAAAGACATTTCCGACATTCGATTGTTCCCAGTGTACCCTGACACCGAAAATGGTAGAAGTGTTCAACCATCCGAACATTACGCTCTACACCCAGACAGAGGTCGCATCGGTTGACGGTAACGTTGGTGATTTCAAAGTAACACTGCACCATTCACCACGGTATGTGGATATTGATGTGTGTACCTCATGCGGAAGGTGTGCTGACAAGTGTCCAAAGGATGCGATTACGCTGCCGTTTGCACAGGCTATCCCGCAGGCATATATCATTGATATGGAAAAATGTACAGAGTGCGGGCTCTGTGAGAAAGTGTGTCCGACATCTGCTGTCAGGCTTGAAGAAGAAGCAAAAGATACGCAGGTCGATGTTGGCGCTATCACTATTGCCACTGGGTTTGAGCCCATCGACCCGTCGATCATTGAAGAATACAATTATGACCGCCATCCCGATATCATAACTGCGATCGAATTTGAGGATATGTTGTCTGCCAAGAGCAAGACCGGCATGCGATTGCAAAAGGCGGACGGCACGATGCCGCAGAAGGTTGCTTTTGCGCTTTGTGTGGGCTCCCGCGACTTTAATCGCGGGAACAAGCATTGCTCAAAGGTGTGCTGTTTGTATTCACAGAAGCAAGCGCAACTGGTGCTTAAGATGAACAAGGACGCGGATGTGACGCTGTTCTATATAGATATGCGTTCAGCCGGCAGGCGGATGGAAGAATTTTACCAACATGCGCAGGAGATTGGAGTGAATTTTGTTCGCGGGCGCGTGGCTGAAGTGAATCCACTGGCTAGCGGCGGGTTGCAGGTACGTTATGAGGATACACTCCTTGGCGAGAAAGACAGTGATGAGTTCGACATGGTTGTGCTGTGTCCTTCACTTAACCCTTCAAGCGGTTCGCGCGAACTTGCAGACCAGTTAGGTGTGCCTGTCGGAAGCGACGGTTTCATTGAAGAGAAGCATGTCAAGATCGACCCGGTTAGCACACTGAACCAGGGTGTTTTCGTGGCAGGATGTGCCATCGGACCAAAGGATATCCATGATTCTGTTACGGAATCTATTAGTGCGGCGCACAAGATATCAAGGTTCCTTGGAAAAGGGAAGATATCGATATCGCCTGAAAAACCTGTGATACTTGATAGCTGTGATGGATGCGGGATTTGTGTTGAGGTGTGTCCGTATGATGCACTTACGATGGATAACGGCAAGCCTGTACTTGACCCGCTATCATGTAATGCATGCGGGATATGTGCGGCAGAGTGTTCGCAAAAGGCTATCGAGATCGCAAACTACACACGCGGGCAGTTGAAGGCACAGGCTGGAGGAATACTTGACGCCGGTATGGGTGTGCTTGTTTACATCGACCCGGCTGCGTATGCTGCTGCCGATATTGCTGGAGTGAACAGGACACTGTATTCACCGCTTATCAGGTTCATTCAGGTACCGTCAATCCATATGCTGGATGCGGATATCGTGAACCATGCCTATGAGCACGGGGCCGGTGGTGTGATGCTTATTGAGGGTACGACTGACGAAGTACTTACATCGCGGTCAAAGGAACTGTACAGTAAGTTGAAGAAAGCGACAAGGGAGCACAAGAAGCCTATCAGGTACTCACATATCGAAACTGCCCAGTATGAGAAATTGATGAACCTTTTGAATGTGTTTGCAGACCAGGCGGCTTCGCGGGCGGCTAAGAAGAGTGCGAAGAAAGGGAAATCAATAAAAGAGTAATTTGATTGAGGCGAATACTTCCTTTTCATGTTGATTTTTTCAATTACCCCATATTCATCTTAACTCAAATCCCCGAATACTTGAACGATAAATGATAATCGGAGTTGCCATATGGCTAAAATGATAAGCAGCGGATCAACTTCACTTGATGATGTATTACAGTCCTTTCGACTGGGTGATAACGTTGTCTGGCAAGTTGATGATCCGGAAGACTATTCATACTTCGCCGAGAATTTCATCCTGCAGGGTATAAAGGATGGGCATAGGTGTGTTTATTTCCGCTTTGCACCACATGAACCAGTTCTGAAGCCTGTTAAAGGCCTTGATATTGTAAATGTTGACCCTGCCAGAGGGTTCGATTTTTTCAGTAGTGAAGTGCACACCATAATTGAAAGATACGGTAAGGAAGTTTTCTATGTATTCGACAACCTGTCGTCCCTTGTTGTTGAATGGGCCAGCGACGAACTTTTGGCCAACTTCTTCAAGATCACGTGCCCTTACCTGCATGAACTTGATACCATTGCATTTTTTGCCCTCACACGCGGCATGCACAGTCATTCGGGAGTTGCAAGGATCCGGGATACTACCCAGCTGCTATTGGACGTCTATCATGTGGAGGGAAGAACATATTTACATCCATTGAAAGTTTACAATCGTTATTCTCCGCAGATGTTCTTACCGCATGTGATGTCCGGGGGAAAATGGGATCCTGTCTCTAACAGCGGGGATGCAGCCGCTGTTTCAACGATCGACCGCAGGAAAATACTTTACAGCAGTATGAATACCATTGCCCCATGGGACAGTGTGTATAAAAGACTTACACAATATTATGAACAAAACATGGATCAGGAACTCACACCCGAAATAGTAGTACTAAAGCAGGAACTTTCCGGAATGGTCATAGGTAACCACCCCGGGTTTAACAAACTTGCTGATAATTACCTGACACTGGAAGATCTTCTTGCTATAAGGGATCGTATGATCGGCTCGGGGCGTATCGGAGGGAAGGCAGCCGGAATGCTGATTGCGCGGAGCATCCTGCTTAAGGATGGCACAGATATGGATTTTTCCAGTATAATAGAACCCCATGATTCATTCTATGTAGGGTCAAACGTGTTCTTTTCATTTTTGGTAAATAATGACCTTTTCCGCCTTAAGTTACAATTATCGAAAAACTCCATACTGGCTAAAGAAATGTATGAATACATGGAACAGCGTTTTATCGATGGAGAATTCCCGGACGAGATCATAGAGCAGTTCAGGGATATGCTGGATTATTTTGGACAGGCCCCCATAATCGTGCGATCGAGCAGTCTGCTGGAGGACAGTTTTGGGAACGCGTTTGCAGGCAAGTACAGGAGCGAGTTCTGCACCAACCAGGGAGATCCGGATGAAAGACTTGCAGCATTTATCCGCGCAGTCAAACTTGTCTATGCCAGCGCCCTGAACCCTGATGCCCTGGCATACAGGAGAACGCATGGTCTTGAGCATAATGATGAGCAGATGGCAATCCTTGTACAGCGCGTATCAGGCACTCCGTATAAGAATTATTTCTTCCCCACCCTTGCAGGCGTAACATTCTCAAGGAACCTATTTGCATGGACGCCGCGCATCGACCCGCATAAGGGAATGATCAGGCTGGTGTTCGGCCTGGGCACACGTGCCGTTGACAGGGTTGGCAGGGATTATCCCAGGATGATAGCAGTAAGTCATCCTGAACTGAGACCCGAGATGGGAAATAAGAGGGCAAAATACTCCCAGTGGGAGGTAGACGTTCTTGACATTGAGAATAATGAGTTTAAGACGTTGCCTATTACTGAACTGCTTGCAGACGGTGATTATCCAAACCTCAAACTGTTTATCTCCATATACAAGGACGGTTCCATGAAAGAACCATATACTACGCTTCGTGGAACTCCATCCGGGAATTTTGTCCTTACATTCAATAACCTTATACGACAGACGGATCTTGTTGAAATTATCGGTCGGATATTGGACATAATCGAGAAGGGGTACGGCCAGCCTGTGGATATGGAGTTTACGGCTTTTGTCGATTCAGATGCAAGGATACGAATAAATATAGTACAGTGCCGCCCCATGAGTATCCCAGGAACTGCCAAACTGGTTACTATGCCTGAGAATATACCGGCAAAGTGTACACTGTTCCATTCAGCCAAGACCATAAATGCCGGAATGGTCAGCAATATACGATATATCATCTATATCGATTCGAAAGTGTATGAAAAAATTAAATATGTTGAGATCAAGAGATCAATTGGCAGGGTTGTGGGGCGGATCAACGAGAGGCTGGGTTCAAAGTATACAAGGATTATGATGATCGGACCCGGACGGTGGGGCAGTAGCAATATAGACCTTGGCGTGAATGTGTCGTATTCGGACATAAACAATACTGCTGTTTTAGTTGAGATTGCAAGAGAGGAAGCAGGTCATACTCCCGAAGTGTCATATGGAACACACTTTTTCCAGGATATTGTGGAGGATCAAATAATTTATACGCCTGTTTATCCCGATAAAGCAGAATCCATGTTCAATGAGGCATTTTTCGAAGAGGCCGGAAACGTGCTCACCGAACTGCTGCCTGATGAGAGGAAATTCGAGAATTATGTCAAGGTGATAGATGTTCCTGCATCGTCAGGTGGCGCGTATGCCTTTATGGTGGCAGATCTGGAGAATGGTGCTGTGTGTTATTTATCCAGGGATTTTTAGTCTATTACAGTGTTTTTCTTAACACTTATAAATCCTAAACCATGCCTGTAAGTATTCTCACAAGAAATCCGATCGTTATTGAATAAGTGACGTTGACCATCGTTCCTGCCAGGAAAAACAAGGAATTTTTGTTCAAATCTTCTTTACGAACTATAGTTTTTGCAGCGAATATTAATGCCAGTGCTGTGTATGCTTCCAGGATCATAAATGTAAGGATTAACAAATTTTCACACTTCCCTATTATAAAACCCGTATCACGCGCATCTTTTCCAATTTTACGGCTTATAGGTTCGCCTGAGATTTTAGACAAAATGTAGTTTACCACCATCCCACTTGTGAAAAGTAGTACAAAATACGCTCCTGCAATGATGGTGATGTCAGTTAAGTTCATATTTTCAATCATTATCTGCTTCCTGTTTTGTGTTAATAGAAGTTGTCATTTGTTTAAAAGATCATCACCGTTGGCATTTACCTGTTGAGGATAACCTTGCAATAAAAAGTTGATTTTTTCTTCAACAGTTTTGATCTCTTTCCACATTGAGCGTTTGAGGTTTTTTGATACGGCTTGCTGTGTTATTCTTAGTTTTTTAGCTACTTCAGATTGTTTGTTTGTTTTTTCGTATTCCCTGACGATGTTATATTGCGTTGCAGACCAATTTTTTTTAAATAAAAAAATTAAATTGATCTGCCCGGTGATTGCCATATCGAGCATTTCATCTTCAACAGACATATCAAACATTAATTTTGACATTTTTAGTTCCCTTATCATTTCAGATGCCTTATGAAACGCGACCCCATCCATTTTTGTTACGTTCCTGGTTTCCAGAGCAGTGTCGATATAATCGAAGACCAGTGCAAAGCGTATTGTATTTGGGTAAATATCGTCTAATATTTTGGTGATGATCTTATAGATGTTTGACATCGACGATAATACTCCCCCGATTTCGTCTATCCCCTTTAATATCTTAAAATCTGCGTATATACCCTCAGCATACATGGTGTTTATATTTTTACACGTTTCTTCTATTATTTTTTGAAAATCGTCTCGATTATCTATTTGGCGGGATTGAATAACGTCGCCCAATAGGACATAGAACTTCTGTTTCATAGTTTACATTATGTTTGTTCTCACATATAAGTACAACTGCTATGGTTGTAATTTCTAAATACAACTTATATAACTGTATTTTTTAAATACAACTGTATTGGTTGTGTATTTTCAGGTATTGATTCGACCACAGATCAAGCGAAAAGAGTGCAGGTAAAGGACATTGAGGTTTTCAT
Organism: Methanosarcinales archaeon; assembly: GCA_030600695.1. Taxonomy (GTDB): domain Archaea; phylum Halobacteriota; class Methanosarcinia; order Methanosarcinales; family Methanocomedenaceae; genus Methanocomedens_A. Next base: position 8,508 of record JAUVLO010000024.1, read on the forward strand.
CGAAGAAGATTGCGGTGTATTTTTGTGCAAAATTCTTAACAAACGGTATTACGATCTAAATTGCTAAGAAATCAAATAAATAAGATAATATTACAACAGGAAATATGTAAAATTATGCACAACTCTTTTGTGCATAATGGTCTACAATAAGATAAGACAATCAAAGCAGTTTTGTATATATCACTTAATAGATGAAGGAGGATTATTCAATGGAAATCGAAGGATACGAAATGCCGGAAGACCTGTATTATACCAAAGACCATGTCTGGGCAAAGGTTGAGGATGACGGAAATGTGAGAGCAGGAATGGATGCATTCGGCGCCACCGCTGTCGGTACGATAGAGTTTATCGACCTTCCGGTGGAAGATGATGAATTCGAAGCCGGTGAAGCATTCGGGTCACTGGAATCCGCAAAATGGGTAGGCGGGATTACCATGCCTGTTAGCGGTACGGTTGTTGAGGTGAACGAAGATATCGAAGACGACCTTGAAATGATGGCAGCAGACCCATATGAAGAAGGCTGGCTGATTGTGATCGAGCCGTCCAACCTGGAGGAGGATCTGGAAAAACTCATCCACGGTGATGGCATTAAACCATGGTTTGAAGAAGATCAGGCAGCGAGATGATGGGCAGATCTCCTTAATTTTTTTATATCCTTCGGCTCTTTTAAGAGCCTCAGTCAAGAAAATCCGACCGAAGGGAGGATTTTGTTCTTACAATTCACTTAACACTTGATCTTTACAGTAAAATAATAGCTCACCCAAAGTTTAAACAAAACTATTTCTTCATCTTGCGTATAGCGAACTCGCATGCCTTTGACAATGGATCGTAGGTCTCAGACACAGCAGGACAGTATGCAAATTCTGCGCTATAGAGGTCGTGCAGGTCCATATTACCTTTGATCGCAAGCGATATCAAATTCACCCGTGATGCTGCGCCGTCTTCACCGACTGCCTGACCGCCTATGATCCTTCCGGTTCTGGCATCTGCCAGGACCTTGACTGTAATTTCCTTTGCCCCCGGATACCAGTCAGGTCTGGTTAAGCCGCTTGCCTTTCCGGTGACAACCTCATATCCCGCGGACTTTGCAAAGAACTGGTTAAAACCGGTTGCTGCAACTTCCATCGAACCAATAACTGAAACAAAGGTCGTAAGAGAACCATCGTACGTCTCATATCCGCCAGCCGCATTCGTTCCTGCTGCGATCCCCTGGCGGTATGCAGTTGTTGCAAGCTGCGACATCCACAGTTTGTGGTTTATCGGGCTTACGGTCTCTACACAATCACCTGCTGCGTAGATCCCGGTAATGTTTGTCTCCATTTTTGCATTTGTCTTAATACCCCAGTTTCCAGGTTCGCATCCCGCATCCTTTGCCAGGTCCCAGCTGGCACGCACACCGGATGCCATGATCACCATGTCAGCAGGGATGCTTTTGCCATTTACAGTTACAGATGTTACCCTGTCATCACCGGAAACTTTCTCAACAGTGGCACTCATCATGAGCTTGATGCCGGATTTCTTCAGTGATCTTTCAAGGACTTTTGCAATATCAGGGTCGATCGCTCGCGGGAATGCGTGGGACAGCATCTCCACAACTGTCACATCAATATTATGTGCTGCAATTGCGGCTGCAGTTTCAAGACCGATCGCACCCGCGCCGACTACAACAGCACGGGATATGTCTTTTGAGTAATCAACGATCTGTTTTGCATTTTCGGGGTTGCTTACCACAAAGACTCCCCTGTTCATTAGTTCATGGGCACCGGGGATCGGAGGTATAAATGGAAAACATCCTGTTGCTATTATTACCGAGTCGTAGGGAATGGTTTTTTCTTCGCTTGTTTCGATATCCACAGCAGTTACGACCTTGTTCCCGGAATCGATGGACACTGCCCTGTGTTTGAGAAGTTTGACCATGTTCATTTTTTCCAGTGGGAGGCTGTGTATGAGTTCATCGAACTCATCGATCACACCCTCCATCACAAAAGGCAGCCCGCACGCTGAAAACATGTCGTACTCCTTCTGGTCGATGATCGTTATCTGCGCATCAGGATTTACTTTCTTTGCAGTCTTTGCGGCGATAAAACCGCTTACGCCAAGACCGATGATCACGATTTTAGTGGCTTTCATGTGAGTGTATTTCTCCTATATTCCAACTGGCAAATTTGCTTTAAATTTTCCGAAAATTAGTACGGGTAAAGATGTACAAATGAAAAGCGGCTTCACTTTTGAAGTATAAGTGAAGCCGTATACTATTTATTCGAATAGAATAGCTTCTGCTTCTTCCCTGTATGCATCCATCACATACGGAATGCCCGAAACCTTTGCAGCCTCTTCGGTCAGGCACATCACGTCTTTCCTTGAGATGGTGGACAGGTTAAAGTTCCTGCTGCCAGCCATCAACTGCTGCAGTCCGGTCCTGGTCTTCTGGCAGTAACTGTAGACACCAATAGCTCCCAGCGGAATATCCTTGATATCGCTGCCGAACCTGTCAACAAGTTCCTCGTAATGCACAAATATCTCCTCGACCCTGCGCCCGTACTGGGATACCGTCTTGGGCAGGTCGTCCTCATCGATCCATTTGGCGATGTTCTTACCCACCATGCCCGGTATCATCAACCCGCGGCCCATGCAGACTGCCTTTACATCAGGTGCACCCATTGCGATGGCCTTGAATACGCCGTCCTCGCTTGAGAAACCCCCAGCCATTGCAAGATCAGGTACTCTCTTGCCCTGTGCCTTAAGTATTTCAGCGAACTCATGTACCTGGCTCTGGAGGTAGAATGTGGGTGTACCCCATTCATTCATCATAGGCCATGGGCTCATACCGGTACCGCCTGGTGCACCGTCAAAGGTGAGCAGGTCTATCTTTGCTTCAGAACTGTAAGCCATTGCCATGGCAGTCTCCACCATCGGGTATGCTCCGGTCTTCAGCGTGATGCGCTTGAATCCCAGGTCACGCAGCCTGTCGATCTCTGCCATGAAATCTTCCTTTGTGACAAATCCCAGGCGGGAGTGCCTCTCGAACTCGCGGATGGCACCGATCTTATATGCTTCCCTTATGTCGTGTGCTTCGGGGTCCGGAGTAACTACGTATCCCCTTCTCTTCAGTTCAACGGCCCTGTCGATATCCTTTACCTTGATCTCGCCGCCGATACACTTGGCACCCTGGCCCCATTTGAGCTCGATGGTTTCCAGGTTGTGCTTGCTGCCCACATATTCGGCCACACCCAGTCGTGTGTCCTCTACATTCATCTGGACCAGTATCTCGCCGAATCCTTCATGGTACTTCATGTAAGTCTCGATCCTGCGGTCCATCTCAGGGGATCTGCTGATCTTGCCCTCGCTGTTCAATTCCAGTTCAGGATCGATACCGCAGACGTTCTCGCCGCATACCAGGGTGATGCCTGAGATGGCTGCACCCACTGCGAAATGTTCCCAGTTCTTACGTGCGATCTCTGTGGAACCCAGGGCTCCTGTGAAGATAGGTACTTTCAGCTTGACCTTTTGGTCCCAGCCGTATTCGGTCTCAGTGTCCACGTTAGGGAAAATGGCTGTGTCCGGTCCCGGCTCCACGCCATCGGGCAGGCCGAATGCGCCCACTGCATATCCATGGATGTTCACATGGGAGTAGTCGATTGGATAGTTCTTGTCTGCTCCTGCCGTACTCTCGCCAAAGGGTCCGGGATAGAGTACTTCCCTGCCCCTGAATGTTGCCTTGAATATCTCGCAGTTGCCTCTGCACCCGTCCACACAGCGTGTACATATTCCTGATACCGGAGCCACGCTTTTTGAGCGGTTATAGGTTCCGGTAGCTTCATTTGCGTTTGGTGTTCTAAGATTCACGATTTTGTCTCCTGCTTATTATTTTTACGGACTTGGCTGATCATGATAAAATTCCTATAGCCTGCACAACCCTGGTGAAAGGTTATTGATCCAATTAGCCGAATATTAGCAAATATTGGAAAATTTTTAGAAACCTGTACTCTGTTAAAGGGCTGCAATTTTTTGGTAATATCAGGAATTTTCATGATTTTTCTATGAGCCATTGATAGGTTGCCGGCATCATACTATAGTATTATAATATAAAATGATATTGCTCAAATTAGCAAACTACTAATATAACTTAAAAGAAGTAAATTGCCTATTCCGTTTTTAAACTTAAGTTTTGTGTAGATAAATTTTAATATTACTTTTAGACATCGGCTAACTTATTCCGAACATTAGAAAAAAGTTATACTTATATAGTATATGGTCAGTAAATGGCTGACTATATCCGTATTGGCATCATTAGAAAAGGTGATATTTTATCCATATCGGGCTAAACTGTGTTGATCAGGCTAATTGCAATAGAGGCAGGACTATTTATTTAAAAATAACAACACGTGGGACTTTTCTTTGCTTTGGGCTGTACCCGACAATCGAATTAAAATAAGGAGAATTGAATGAAACCGGGGGCATCAGATAAATATTGACATGTTCAAGCCGGATTCAATAATGGATGATGATAATAATGCCAGAACAGGATTGTTAATACCTGTGTTGCAGGACAATTCGGTAGAATATCATTACCTGCCCGATGAGTCACTGGAGATAATAGACGGCAATACCCACACCGGACTGGTAATATTGACCAACTGATCACAATACATTTAAAATGGAAAATCGAGGTAAAAAGAAATGTCAGAACTTAACCCCTTCCTGATTGCACAAAGGCAATTGGATGAATGTGCAAAAATATTGAATCTGGACGACAGCGTAAGAGAGATACTTAGGGTCCCGATGCGTGAAATGCATGTGTCTATACCGGTACGCATGGACAACGGCAAGATCCATGTATTCAAGGGATACAGGGTGCAGTATAATGATGCACGCGGACCGATGAAGGGCGGTATCAGGTTCCATCCGGATGAGACCATTGATACTGTGCGGGCACTTGCAGCATGGATGACCTGGAAAACATCTATTGTAGATGTGCCTCTTGGTGGCGGAAAAGGTGGAGTTATCTGCAACCCCAAGGAAATGTCAGAGGGTGAACTTGAACGCTTGAGCAGAGGTTATATACAGGCCATATCCCAGATAGTAGGTCCTGAGAAGGATGTACCTGCTCCTGATGTTTATACAAACCCACAGACAATGGCCTGGATGATGGACGAGTTCTCAAAGATACACCAGAAGAACCAGTTCGGCGTGATCACGGGCAAGCCTCTTGAGTTGGGCGGTTCTGCCGGGCGGGGTGACGCAACTGCCAGGGGCGGCTGCTACACTATCCGTGAGGCTGCAAACGAGGTGGGTCTGGACCTTAAGGGTGCCACTGTGGCCATACAGGGATTCGGCAATGCCGGGTATTTCGCGGCAACCCTTGTTACCTCGCTCTTCGACTGTAAGGTAGTGGCTGTAAGTGATAGCAGGGGAGGTATAATTAATGAGAATGGACTTGACGGTGAAGCGGTTTTCGAGTATAAGGCAAAGACCGGTTCAGTGGTGGATTTCCCTGACAGCGATCCAATCTCTAATAAAGACCTGCTGGAACTTGATGTTGATGTGCTGATCCCTGCTGCGCTTGAGAATGTTATCACAGATGAGAACGCATCGAGTATCAAGGCCAGGATAATCTGTGAACTTGCCAACGGGCCTACTACGCCTGAAGCGGATGATATCCTGTATAAGAACGATGTGCATGTGATTCCTGATTTCCTTGCCAATGCCGGTGGAGTAACTGTATCCTATTTCGAGATGGTGCAGAACTTCTACATGTATTATTGGGAGGAGGACATAGTGCATGAGCGTCTGGACAAGAAGATGACCAGTGCGTACCATGCTACACTCAAGGCTTCCAGGAAGTTCAATATCAACATGCGCCAGGCTGCTTATGTGGTTGCGGTCGAGCGTGTGGTCGAAGCAATGCGGCTTCGCGGCAGACTTTAGTTATGGAATATGGTGAAGGGAGAAACTTTTTATCATTTACCGGGACTATTCAGAAAACCGCAGAGAGCGCAGAGGCACGCAGAGAAAAACAACACACTTCTGCGCTTCTCTGCGTCCTCTGCGACATTTTTTTAAAAATTATATTACTTTCAATCCGCTCTTTCTCAAAGTATAAATGGGGGCAAATGATTTAGAACACGGATTTCATGTGTCATCGGTTAAGAGTAATATTGTAATGGAACACGGATTGCACGGATGACACGGATGTGCACGGATAATAAATAAATCCGTGCGTATCTGTCGAATCCGTGGCATCCGTGTTCCCTCCTCCTTGATGAATACTATTTCATAAATCAAAAAATTCAATTAATATAGAGATCACGATTTGTAGGACACTACCAAATTTTGAGTACTCATGGCTGGAGAAGGGTTCCGGTCATTTTTTTTATTTTATAGAGATGGGTACATGAGCATGTGTGAGATATGTGAGTTTGCTGACCGTGTATGGCGACAGGTTCGCTGATATCCCGCCCGGTGCCATTGGTGTGTACATATACTTCCAGCGGCTGGGCCAGGGTATGCGCCAGTTGATGACCGGGAATCTGAAGTTTGCTCTGTAGTATAAGTAGAATTAACCACAGATGAACACGGATGAACACAGATATTCCAAGGATATTCAATTATATATCTAATATTGCCATGTAATTCAAATTGTAATCAAAAATGGGTATCCCTTTCAAATTAAATGGTGATTGATTATATTGCCCGGAATTTTGAGACACAGATTACACTGATTACACAGATTGATAGTGGTTGTGAAAATCAGTGTAATCTGTGAAATCCGTGTCTACATTAATCTTGCATTTGACCATACTTTTTGAAGTGGATACATTTAATCCTATTTGCCCCGAATCCGGTTACATCCTGCATCCACTTTAGTATATCCGTGTTGTATTAATTTTGAGCTTTTGATTGATCGTAAACCTTACCATACATACTTGCTGCCACAACCAATATGTAGAATTTACCTAATAAAAATATCACCCAGCCAAAAAATGGGATATTGGCAATCATGCCCAATATGAAGAAAAGAATGAACACCACAACAATTACTATCAGGTAATCTCCGAAAACTGATTTGATCCTGGACAATAATTCCCAAATCCTGAAGGCTGCAGCTATGGAGTCTTCTTTGATATACATAGACAGGGCCATGGGAAGTATAAAACTGGAAATCAAAAGTAGGAAGATGCTTATTAAAAAGCCTCCCATTGCAGCTCCAATAACTTCCAGGTTCATAGTGCCAGTGGAAATTGCACTGATTACAAGTCCTCCAAAAAATAAGGACGCTACAATGACCGGTACAAAAAAGTAAATCGTGCTAATTATGAATACGATCAAACCACTGATGAACAGATTTCCCCAATCGTCCCACTTCGGTAATTCAGGAGTGTCTTCACTGGCTGCTTTTAACACTTTCATGTAATATCCATATACTAAAAAATTGATGATGGGTACTGTTCCAAGGAAACCTCCTATGAGGACTTTGGGAATCCATTCATTATCCGTAGAAGGGAATTTGATTTCTTCAATTATATCCATTTGAATCCCCCTATGTAATATCAATACATGTGATTATTGGATGATTAAAGTTATTAATGGTTAATCATTTTATATTGTATAAACTATATTAGCCTTAGGAATAAAATTAAATCTTGCAACATTTGATTTTTTGTTTTACTGTATCATTTTCGAACAAAAACATTATATGAAGTGAATCTTAAAAATGAATATTAATGGGGTTATTCTATCAATGGAGGGAAGAAAATGATCAAATTAAGTAAGTTTTGTGTATTATTATTGTTGTTTGCAGTTATATCAGGCAGTACTGTTACTCATGCTTCAGCAATAACCGAAGAAGAAATCGAGGATTTCTTTCTAAATACCCATAATCCTCATGTTGGTGAAATAATTCCTGATCTACCCCTGATAAAATCTGTGTTTGGTGGACAGGTCATACATATTATCGTTGAAAAACCTGGTGGAAATATTGAATTGACAGCAGTTATAGACCAGGAAGGGTTTATTACTGACCTGGAAAGTGGTGAACCGGAAAATCCGACACTGAGATTAATTTCAAATGAAGAAACACTTGACAGAATTAAAAATTCTGCCGACCCTGTAGGCGAAACTCAAGCTGCCCTGATAAGTGGGGATATAACTTACGAAGGTGTTGGAATATCGATGCTGATTACGGTTACGATTGTAAAAATAGCCCAGTTTTTCGCAAGTCTGTTAGGAATAATATAATGGCAAATTCTTAGTTATTCTCTATCTTGAACAAGATTGGACTTGACAGGGAGGCAGTTTTCGTATTATCGGCCAGGACCGGTTCAATGACAGGTCTGCCCATCATTAGGAGATTAGCCAGCCCCGGAATCTATAAAAGTTTATATACTTTCCTGATTGACAAACGACCAAAAGAAGGTAATGTTCATGAGCCTGCAATATGCTGCCTTGTTAACTGATATTTTCAATGATGTCCCGGCCGGGATGCCTGACGACATGATCGATCGTTTAATTGCCGGGGAAGCGACAAAGAAAGACGCCCAGGTACTGCTGCGGTGTGACCCGACTCTTATATTTAAGCTGGCCGACAGGTTAAGGGCTACCCTGGCAGGCAATACTGCCACATATGTCGTTAACAGGAATATTAATTTCTCAGACCAGTGCATTGGTACCTGCAGGTTCTGTGCATTTAAAGGACATGAGGGGTTCAGGATGACCACCGGGGAGATCATTGACAGGGCAGGGGAAGCTGTCCGATCGGGTGCTACTGAGGTGTGTATCCAGGGCGGCCTGATGGAAGATATGTTTATTGAAGATTATTGCAGCATCCTTGACGGCATAAAATCCAGGTTCCCGCAGTTACACATTCATGCTTTTTCGCCCATGGAAGTATTTCATATGGCTAGGAACAGTAAAACAGGTATTATTGAAACCCTCCGGGAATTAAAGCGGGCAGGGTTGGATACCATGCCCGGCACTGCTGCCGAAATTCTTTCAGACCGGGTCCGCCGCAAGATATGCCCTGATAAGCTTACGGCAGAACAGTGGACAGAAGTGATAATGGCGGCGCACCGTGAGGGTATACCCACTACAGCGACAATGATGTATGGGCATATCGAAACCGAAGAGGAGCGTATCGACCACATACTTAAGATAAGGGATATCCAGGTTGCGACCGGAGGTTTTACAGAGTTTGTACCGCTGCCGTTCATGCCTTATAATAATCCCCTGGGCAAAGAACTGATGGCAGCGGGGGTATATGCCACTACAGGTGTCGAGGACCTTATAGTACATGCCATGGCGAGGATATTGCTGTTCCCGCATGTGAAGAACATACAGGGCAGCTGGGTGAAGCTGGGTAAGAAGCTGTCACAATTTTCCCTGCTGTGTGGTGTGAACGACCTGGGCGGCACGCTGGTCGAAGAGAGGATATCAAAGAGCGCGGGGGCAGCGAATGGTGAATACATGCCGCCTGAGGAATTTGAATGGATCATCAGGGGTGCGGGGCGTGAGCCTGTCCGGAGAGATACGCTATACCGGCATTTGGATAATAAAAATCTTATATAGTAGCGTGTCAAATAACTAATAATGAAAATTACCTGCTTGTTACCTATGAACTATAAGAATATGCTTGAGGACCGCAGTGGAGTATCTCCTGTTATCGGGATGATCCTGGTATTGAGCATTGTCATTGTTTCTGTGGGGATTGTCTATACTACTGGAATTCCATTCATTGATTCGATAAAATATAATACCCAGGTATCCAATGCCCAGAATTCTTTTTCTGTCCTGCAGAATGATGTCCTGGAAATCACAAACGGTCCGGTGACCGGTGCGGGTATGGGCCGGATAACAAAGGTGGAAATGGGCGGCGGATCA
>JAUVLO010000017.1 GCA_030600695.1 Methanosarcinales archaeon
GAGAGGTCGCTTATAGATAATAGATTAGACAAAAATACCGCCTCCTGTCAAACAGAACTCATAGTTAATACATCTGGCCTATTTAACTGTTATCCCCGCGCAGGACTTTCATGTGGTCGATACGCTTCTGTATCAATTCCTTCTTACCAATATCATGCCTGCACTCCAGCGGCCCTTTTACATTGGACAGCGCCTGCTCTGCAATCACTTCCGCCTCTGCTATGGTATCAGCAATACCCACAACAGCGGCTGCCCTCGACCCTGTAGTGTACACAACGCCATCAGCTTCATACACACTGGAAAAGAACAGCAATGCTTTGCCCATATCCCCTACCTCGATAGGTGCATCCTTTGTGGGATCTTCCGGATATCCGGCAGGCACTGCATATTTACATACACTGGCCTTATCTGAGAACTTCACATCCAGGGTGTCAAGCGTCCCGGCTGCCACAGCCTCGGCAATATCAATAAGATCAGTCTCCAGCAGCGGCAGTACGTTCATCGCCTCAGGGTCCCCGAACCTGGCATTGAACTCGATCACCCTGATACCGGCTGCTGTCAATATGAACTGGCCGTACAGGATGCCCTTGTACTCCTCACCAGTCTCTTCTTTTACCTTGCTGATCACATCCTCCATGATCCCCTTTGCCTCTATATAGTCCCCCTCTACCATGAAAGGCAACAGGTTACTGGTATCGTTATACGACCCCATGCCCCCTGTATTGGGTCCCAGGTCGCCTTCGTATGCCCGCTTATGGTCCTGCACCGAAGGTGCATAGGCCAGGTGGGTCCCGTCCACAAATGCCTGGACCGTCAACTCCTCGCCCTCCAGGTTCTCCTCGATGACCACCATATCTCCTTTCAGCAATTCACTTGCATAGGCTTTGGCAGCATCCAGGTCTGGTAACTGGTCACCCATGACCTTGACACCCTTACCCCCTGTCAACCCGGCAGGCTTCAAGGCCACGTCTCCCAGTTCATCTATATAATCATGGGCCTGTGCTTCCTGCCCACTGCTGAAAACCCTGAATGCAGGAAGACCTGCGATATGGTGTTTTTCCATGAACTTGCGTGTCCACGCCTTATCGAACTCCAGTTTTGCAGCCGCCCGTTTCGGTCCTACTGACGGGATACCAAGAACCTCAAGGGCATCTGCCAGCCCGGCGGCCAGCGGCGCTTCGGGGCCTATTACTGCAATATCCGCACCGATACTTTGTGCATACTCAGTGACTTTATCTACATCGGTTTCATTGTTCAGCAGGAAATCCTTACACAGGACTGCAATTCCGGGATTTTTCTTTGACATCACAGCATAGAGCTCATGCTCACGTTTACTTCGGGAAATGGCATGGGCAATAGCGTGTTCACGCCCTCCTCCACCTACTAATAAGATTTTTTTCATATCAGGTCCTCAAAACGATTTTATTAAAACTATAATAGAACTCAATTCAATAATATCCATTAATAATGTTATGGTTTTCTTTACGTAGTGCTTCTTGAATACATATTCCACATTCAATAAGCTGCCAGGCCCGGCACCAGGTAATTCTTAACATGGAGGTGGGGATACATGGGGCTCATGTGGGGATGCTGAGGATGCATGAAGGTGCATGAAGGTCCATAAAAATGTTTATCAATTGTATATTCCTGTTCTGAACTAAAAAAGCTGTGTTTTAATTTGATAATACCGTTAATTGCACAGTTATTTTTGTAAAGGTTTATTATATGTTACGATACATTAGATTGTTATACCTTGCGGAGGTGACGAGAGGATGGAAGCACGGGATATTATTTTCACAATAGTAATGATTGTGTCCTCCTTTGTATTAACTTACAAGTGGATGACAAGATTTGCCTCAACGAATTATACAGCAGATGCTGTAATTGTACTTGCTGCAATGGTACTGGTAGGTGCCCTGGCTGCAATGATACTGTCTGTGGATATCAGGTTAAGACGGATCGAGTCCTTAATGGAATCAAATGAACGGGCACTCAGGATAAACATCCAGAGCGTAGAAGAAAACCTGGATCGAAAACTCAATGTAGTTCTCAATAAAACCAACAATACAGTGGAAGAGATGTCACGAAGGATGTACCGGTAAACCTAACCGGTAAATCCATCTTTTAGCATAATCCCGGCCATTTCAATTGCCCTGGCGGCATCGTCTACATCTTTTACTCTTCACATGACGATATGGCCGTTCCTGTAGATCATGACCTGCCAGTCATCGAGCCTGAACCTTGCCACTCCTGATCTGGCAGCGCAGCGCATCCCAAGCATTTCCAGTTCCTCCAGATACTTCAGCTCCCCAAGGATACTACACACGACATCCATATCCGGGCCACTGCCAAAACTGGATTATGCGATAAATAATGATGCGTCTTCTATAATTATGATTTGGGATAAGAACTAAATAATATTATCTTGATACTGTTAAAGAACATAAGGAGGATGGAAAAATATGGTTTTAGACTTTATCACACCAAACGGTTTGGCTATTCTTGTGGTCGCAATTGCCGCATTCATTGCCGTATACTATTTTCTCAAAGTTGTAAAATACCTTATTGTAAATTCCATTGTGGGTTTGATACTGTTATTCATCTCAAACTTTGTAATAGGAATGCTCAACCTGGGTTTTTCAGTAGATATCAACTGGGTATCAATATTGATCTGCGCCATTGCCGGGATACCAGGCGTGCTAATCGTCATTCTGCTGGGAGTCCTTAATGTACCGCTGGTACCTTTGTGAATCACAGTGCAATAAAATAAAAAAATGGCAGGGGTAAGTCCCCTGCTCTATACCAATTTCGGCGAATAGAATTTCTTTATTACAGTGTCACATTTTTCACAGGAAATGATCAGCCAGTCACCCACATCATGTTTGTGGAAATGGTCAAAGATCGAGGCACCGCACGTTGGGCAGACATAGTATTCCTTGAAATAGTAATTATAGAACGCAGGCGTTGACTTCAACCATTCCAGTGTATCCAGCATCAGTTCAAAATACCGTTGTTTTGGTCCCTGTGATTCCAGTCCAGAGCGTAAACGCTCATCAATTTGCTTAAAATGTTGCCTGGAATTGCGCTGGATCTTCTTATAGTCTGAAATGTACTGGCTGCTATTTTCAAGATACTTTTGATACCCTTTGTACACATCATTCCCTTTTTTCTGTATGGTCCTGAGAAAATACTCACTCATCAGGTCCTCCAGCAGATCGTGACATGTTGTACAGATATTATAGTCAGGAAAATGCTTTGTATCCTGGGGTTGATGGCATATCACACATGTTTCCATACGCATTCCCCCTAAAGCATCTCAATTGGGTTTGTGGCATCCCTTATGAACATTATCGGGAATATGTTGATCACAGCAAGCAGGTCGCCACGCTTGATATCACCTGACTCGACACCCATAATGTAAGCCGATTCTATGATACGGTCCTGTTCGACAGGAGCCGATGAACCACCTTTGCCTCCTAATTTCAATACGGATGCAAGTGCGTGGTGATTGAAGGCACAAGGTATTGCCAGTGTATCTTTCTGGATATTGATCTTTTTGATCTTAATCTTTTCAAACCTTCCTGTACCTATAGTCATATCTTCATCGGCAATCACCATCTCCCATTTAGCTCTTGTGGCCATTGTAAATTCATATGGCGTTGCCTGGACAATCCTTGAATGGATCTTACCTGCTTCTTTTGAAACTATGTTGACATTTTCTGGCATATCTATCACACATCCTTCAATATGATGTTAATCTATAAATAGATAATCATGGTTAATCATTATAATAGCAGAATTGATCTTATTCGTTATACCCCGCAGCTCTGCTGCGGTTGGGTGTGCCGTCGCAACGTTTGACTATGAACCGCAGAGCGCGCAGTGGTACGCAGAGGGTGGTAACCTTGCTTCGGTCCCTTCTATGGTTCCAAATCTAACCGCAGATGGACGCTGATGCACGCAGATGTAAGGTGTCATTCAATCGTCCCACCGCAAAGTTCGCAAAGACAATGCTGCCGTAACTTTGCGTCCTTCGCGTGCTTTGCGGTGCAGTGTTAATGAATTTCCCTCACTTCAGTTGGATTTACTTGAGTACATAATCTCATTGATCATATACCATGAAAAAAATGAAAAATAATACAGTATCATCCAGGCGAATCAAATAACACTGATCTCCTGCCTGGATGCATGTTCATTATACATCAGGCTGAAGGTGAAAGTACCAGTTTCATTAAAAGTATATTCATGGATCATCATAAAGTTCAGGTGTATAGGTTCTTCCCATAATCCATCTTCACTTATTAATTCACGAGGATTCTTCTTAGCCTCAAAGTTACGCCATTGTACTGTGTCACCAACAAGTATCTGAATATCACCTGATGGGGTAAACCGGTGCCCTTCAATCCTGATATAATTAGTAATGGGATCACGTCTGGGAGTCGGCTCAGGGGTCGGTGTAGGAGTAGGAGTAGAAGTTAGAGTTGGTGTGGCAGTAATAGTAGTTGTAGTTGTTGAATTTTCAACTTCTTTGGGAACTATATCTTCAGAAGTGTTGTTCGATGGAGTAATGGTAACAGTATATCCAAGTACTTCATACTGGGCACAACCTGCTGATAACAAGGATATTAGAATTATTGTGAAAGTAATGATCGTTGTAATTGTTTTTCTATGCGACATGTTTTTTCCTCTTCTCTTGACTGATCTATAAGAAAGAAATGAACATAAATAAAATTATCCCAAACAACTGGTAATTATCTTTACCAGGCCATCCCGGTTTTGCTCATTTACGGTAATGATCCTGAACTCTTCACGAATACGAAGAGCCAGTGGATGACGGCTGGAATGGTGCAGTACAACCAGCATGTCCAGATCCAAATCCAGAACATGCTCCACTGCCGAGACAAAATGTAGGGATTTCAGCTCCATTGGCCCAATCTCATCGATCACCAGCAGGTCACAATTTGCAGAATTTGCAGCCTTCTTTATGGCATTTGTACCGATATCATCAAGGTCGGCAAGGTTTACATGATACTTACCCACACCAGGCCCGCTGCATTCCACATGGCTCAATATACCTGCCCGTCCCGTGGCTATGTCCTGTATCTTGAAACCCACACGCTTCCCTTCACTGCGAATCTCACTACACTGGATACCGCACACATTGATATCCAGTTTCTCCACTACTTTTACGATAACAGTGGACTTTCCCACACCGGGCCTGCCTGTAATGGCAATCCTTATCATCCCAACCCCGACGACGGCACTTAGAGGAATTCAGCCCTGACCGTAGTAAATACCGGCCCGCGCAGGTCTATCTTCTTCTTATGGCCGGTGATATACCTCTGGGCTATAGGGTCAAGCCTTACATTCACTTCTGAAGGTACCTTAACGATACGCACCCTGGTCTCGGTAGCATCCCCTGTGGCTGATGCAGCCTCGATATCTGCTGCCGCCTGGGCCGCAAAGGCTTCGATATACCGCAGGTTTGCCACTGTGCCTTTATTGAACTTCTTCTCATATTTTGGTGAATCAGGCAGGCCCAGTACATCACCATCCACAACCAGGATATGGTTCATGGCAGCAGGTCCGCACAGCTTGGTATCCTCCTCTGGCTCAATGACCCTTACCCTAACACTCAGGCCGTTCACATCCCCTTCCCATGCCAGGAACTCGCAAGGACTTGGCTCGCCGCCATGCTCCTCGCATACCCTGACAATAGCGCGCTGGATATCCCATCCTTCTTTGGTCGCAGGTGCCTTCTCAACTGATATCATGCCTGCCAGTTCCTCATCTGCCATCTTCCATTCCTCTTCATAAACAGGGAACTGTGGATAGGTCAGGGCGCGCACATCAGTGGAATCGTGCAGTATCATGGCCAGCCGCTCCACACCCAGGCCCAGGTTCATCACCGGGTATGGGATATCATACTGGGCTAGTGCCGAGGGTGAATATATGCCAAATGTGGCCACTTCAACCCAGCCGTCACTGTATTTGGTGCTGCTGCCCACCAGGCCCGGATGGTATGCGAATACCTCTATCTGGGTATCCGGCACGTAATATTTACTGCGCTTCTCATCTGGCCTGAAACTGAATTTCTCGAACCCGAACTGGGACAGTAACCCTGCGGCTACGGCCTTGCCGTGCTCCACTGTAACCTCAGGATCCATAATGATACAGGATGCCGAAAAGTAGGTCATGAGCCGGGTAGCATCTTCCTGCTGTTCCCGCCTGAAACACCTGTCAACACTGAACAGCCTGACCGGTGGGGTGACCCGCTCTATCATTGCACCCAGGGAAATGAACCAGCCCGATGTCATGTGGCTCCTCAGGGTCTTGCCGGAGCTGATAGGTATCAGTTCCTTGAACTCAGGGAAAACATGATCCAGCATTACTGCCACTTTTGAGTCGGGTACGTCCAGCCTGCGGGATATTTCGGGCACCAGGTCATCGCCCTCGATCTCACCCTTCTTATATGAATGTAATATCTGGCGTATTGTGTCAATTCCCTCATCATCCACCTGGATAATCTCCCTGACCCGGGCTATCCTCTCATCAGAGATGCCTACATTGGGCCTGGGCAGACCTGCCAGGTAGAAACACCGGTCCAGTACTGCAAGGGCCTCATACCCGAACTGTTTGTGTATTTCCCTGTCATCCACGATCAGCGGATTGGCTGCTTCCGTAAATCCAAGACGGAGATAGGCTTCCCTCAGTTTCTGTATTGTATCGTAAATAGGATGGGGTTTGCCGTAACCCAGCTTGAACCTGGGATACTGGTCCGAGATCGCAGGTTGTGTTATATACTCTTTTCCTTGGTTCCAGGCAGCGTCAAAATCCTCTTTCGCAGCCTGCTTTATTTTTTCAGGGTCAAATCTCATATCAGTCGTCCTATCCATATATACGTCAATGTTTGTATTTAAATTACACTAAAGTCGCCAGGTCTTTGTTTTAACATCCGGACCATGATAGTTCATCCTCATAGTTTTTTTTCCAGTTCAGACATTCGTTCCTTTAGTTTTGCATGTTCCATGGCATTGGTAATATCTCCCCTGGTACGTTCCACCAGGCTCCGGGCCACATCTCCCTTGCGCCTCAATCCCCTTGACAGGGCATCAGGAAAATCGAATAACATTATAGTGGTATAAATTTCATCCATGATCTCAAGTAGTTCTTCACCTTCATGGGGTCTGTCAAGCCTGATAAGGTCAAGTATGACGCGCCTGAGTTCTCCTACTACATCACCCAGTCCAAGCAGGTATGCCGGATCCTTCACGCTAAGTTGTGCAGGGTCGGGCACCCTGTCTTTTTTCAGTATGCTATAAAGGATACTGGCTTCTGCATATTCCTGCTGTGCATTCTCGACAAATCCGGCATGGAAAATATCGGGATGGTCTTCAAGTTCTGATATTATCTCCTGGTTCAGTGTTGAAACCTCATCAAGCAGCTGTTCGGCAATGTCCCATTCTCCCCTGTGTATCGACTTTATTGCCCTGCCCGAGAGTCTTATCATTTTCCTGGAAAGTTTTAATGAACTCTCCCTTGCAGTATCTTTAGTCTCAAAGTTTTCCAGTATTCCTGATGATATTTCAGAGATCATATAATTCCACTCCATTGGTCATCGGTTAAGGAGTTTGACAGAGTCGGTATGTATTATTTTCCAAAAGACCAATAATTTCATACGATTCTCCAATTTAATTTAAATCGAACACGGATTACACGGATTTGACGGATTTTCACGGATTTATTTTTTATCCGTGCGCGTCCGTGTCATCCGTGCAATCCGTGTTCCATTACAATATTACTCTTAACCGATGACACATGAATTCCACTCCATTATTTTATGTGTGAACCTGGTAAAGCGAGCTATTCTTCAAGATGCACCAGATGAGTAATTACTCTGTCAATAGCAGTGCTCACATTTATTAAGATTATTTGAAAGGTAATTATAGTTTTGTAAATATTGCATCACGACATGTTTAGTAGTTCAGTACCGCACTGCTGGGCTCTCAAAGGTTAATACGATCCCTGGAAACCAAACCCCTTTCTCAAATCGAAACCAGCCTGTCCTTAATCCCCTCAATAGCCGCCATCGCTGCTCCCCCTTCATCCACAGGCGAGCGCCCAGCCAGGTCAGCCTTAACAAGTGAGCTGTCATAGGGTATGGTCCCCATTACCGGGATTCCAATATCTCCCAGTCTGGACTCCACGGCTCCTAACTCCTCCCCGCCTGCCTTATTTATCACGGCAGCGAATCTCTCAACCCCAATATCAGTACCCAGCCTCTTAATCCTCTCAGCAGTCTCAAGACTGCGCGCGCCTGGTTCCACTACCACGATCATCAGGTCGATACCCCTGGTAGTTCCCCTGCCCAGATGCTCTATGCCAGCTTCCATATCCATAATAACCACAGACGATTCCTTCAACACCACATGCCGCAGCAGTGCCCGCAGGAAGGACGATGCAGGACACATACATCCGCTACCGCCCCTGTCCACAGTCCCCATCACAAGCATCTTCACACCATCGGGCCCCACCACCCCGAACCGCTCCACCACATCATCCACCTTAGGGTTTAGTTTGAACATCCCGGCAGGTCCGCCCGCCCTCTCGTCAATAAAATCCTCATACTCGGTCAGGGGCGCAGGAGGGGCATTAATACCCAGCGCCGAGGCAAGGTTCATATCAGGGTCGGCGTCAATGGCAAGCACATCCATACCGTCCCGCGCCAGTAACCTTGCCAGTGTACCTGCCAGTGTGGTCTTGCCCACACCACCCTTACCAGTAATAGCGATTTTCATGGTTTTCCAACGTATAATAAATTATAAACGCATTTCGATAGCGATACAGGTAATTTTCTTAGTTTCAATCAAATTTTTTGACAGGATTTACAGGATATACAGGATTGGATTGGATCGTATCCTGTCAATCCTGTCTGATATTGTTTGATATTTCGTTCATCCTGTCTGATATTTCCATTTTCTTGAGCCGGAAGTTTATACTTCAATAAGTTCCACGCTGACATTATCGTTCGTGATAATCACTGCCCCGTACCCTTTGGATGCTTCGCCCAAATTGACCACGATCGTATTGGCTGCCATGGTAGTACCCCTGGCCTCGTGGATGTGTCCGCATACAACAAGGGCGAAACAATTAACGAACTTCGCTATCGCCTTGCTGCCAACATGTCCCACTGGCAGTTCATCACTATAGCCGTATGGAGGAGCGTGACTAATCAGTACATTCCTGATGCCTGAACATTCATCAAGCAGCCCCTTCAGGGACTGTTCAATATCCTCATCAGTAAGTTCGAACGGCGTATCGAACGGGGTGGTATTGGACCCGCCCAGCCCCATGAAGTTCACATCACCAATAGTATAACAGCTCTTATGCAGGTTGATAGCCTTTGAGCCGTCCAGTACTTCCAGGATATCCACAGGGTCGCAGTTGCCAGGTACTGCCAGAACCGGTACATCGAACATGTTGATGAATTCAAGGGCCTTCCGGGCGGGTCCGAAGTTGGTGATATCGCCTGCTATTAATACTGCATCGATCTCACCGGCGCACTGTTGCAGTGCCTCAACCTTTGAATAGTCGCCATGCAAATCTGATAATGCCAGGAATTTCATACAATTACCTCAATACCTGTCACTTTGGGTTAGACAAATATATATCTTATGCATTTTATGTTACCATGCGGGAGTTCATAATAGTAGGGCACAAAGCGCGCACCGATGGGAATTTTAACCTGAACGACCTGCCAGGCAGCGGCGGCAGGATGGATATATTATGCCGCTGCGTGAATTCCGCACTATTCTTAAGCCATGACCTGCGGCGCGATGTGGTAATATACCTGGTGCTGCTGGGTGAACCTGATATACCAGGGATCGTGAAGTTCGAAGGGGAGAATGTGAGATACCTGAACCCTGATGAGCGCAGCAGCGGTTCCCTTATTAAAAAAGCACTTGAAAAAAGTGCCATTCCCAGGTGGAGGGAATCCACACCCGGAGTATGGATACGGCTGGGGGGCCTTGCAGACCTGCTGGATGAAGTACTTACTGATAAAAAAAGGCTGTTCTATCTGCAGGAAGATGGTGGCGACATCAGGGATGAGTTTGAAGAAAACGTGCCAGACGATACTGTTTTTGTGCTGGGTGACCATACAGGCATGACACCGGAAGAAGAAACTGTGATCCTGGATTCAGATGCAAAGACCATCAATGTTGGCCCGGTAAGTCTGCATGCTGACCACTGCATCATACTGGTGAATAACGAAATAGACCGGACTGTCGGTACAACCGGATAATAGGAAAAAAGTAGGAACAAATTAGGAAAAAATTAGGAAAAAAGGTGGGATTAGAGTAATCCCGACCTCTGTAGAACATACAGGTCTTCCGTACTGATCTTTTCGCCAAGTTTAAACTGGGAATATATTTCTTCAGCTTCCTTCTTGGCCTGGGCTTTGAAAACAGATTCCCTGCCCTTCTTGCCCTTTCGTTTAAGACCGATTATCAGTTTATCAAAGTCACGTATCTCTTTCTGGGTCTTGATGAAAAGCCTGTGCTGTTCATCAGCAGACTCCTGTATTTTGACAAAATCCTTGTGTACTTTATCCGATTCCGCCCTGACCCTATCGGCTTCCTTGAAGGTCTTTATCATCTTTTCATGATATTCCTGTGCAGCCTCGGCATATTCCTTTACTTTTTCGTGATGTACTGAAGCCGCATCTTTTGATTTCTGGGCTTCTTCAAGTAATGTCTTGAGTTCCAGGTTACTTTCAAGCTGGTCCTTTTTCCCTTTGAACTCTTCCACGAGATGACCTATTTTCTCTACCAGTTCACGTTCTTTATTTGAGTCCATCACTCTGGTCATCTGCTCAAATTCGAGATGGTCTATCTCCTTCTTGAGATCCTTTAGAGATGGTCCGTCACTCAGGTGCAGGTCCTTCCTGAGTTTATCTACCTGCGTATAGACCTTACTGGCCTTTTCATTCACTTCATCGCGCTTGGCCTTGTTCTCACTGACCAATGTATTATTGGTATCCCTCAGGTTCTTGAGTTCCTGGGCTTCATCAATGAGTTCCTTTGTGCGCTTGTTAAGTTCATTTCGTTTGGTTGCTGACGTACTTGCTTCAGTATTGAGCTTGTTACGCGTTTCCTTATATTCTTCAGATTTTACACTTAAATCTGCCTTTCTGGTTTGAAGTTCTTGTAGCATTACCTGTTAGTCCTCCTTTTCCAGCTAATAACGCTGGTATTTTTTTGTATCTCATAATGGACGATACAACATTTTGATAGCCGAGCCAGCTATCGCTTTTTTGGCTGGTGAATTGGTATACCCAATCATCCGGCCAATCCATCTTACTCTTATTATGAAGGGACAAGATTTCAAGAATATTGATAAATAGATTGTTTTTTTTAAATTAAAAGAGGAATAAGCATTCTTGCATTTATCAGGGATAAATCCTTAAAATCCTTGCCTCCAACCTGATCCGTTCAATATAATCCTGGAAATCTGTAAATCTCTTCACCATCAAGCAATAATGGATACTCCGGTGAATGTTCTTTTAAATAAGGGCATCCCTTTTAACCTTTTCGGAGGATTTTGGCCTTGCACTTTTTATAGATACTTTTGTAAACAGGCAAGTTAATAAAGTATTTAGTGGATGGATAAAAAACGATGCCGGACGGAAAAAACCATAATATCATCAACATCACTGTATTGGTCATCATCATTTCAGGACTTTATTCCTTATCTACAAGGGCTGATATTGTATTGCCCATGGAATATTTGAATTTTCAAACTATATCGGTTTTTTCGCTCTCATACCTATTTGGCACCTTTTTCCTGAGCCCTGACCTGGATATAGGCAGTTCCCCTTACGGGAGATGGGGGATATTCAGGTTCCTGTGGTGGCCCTACAAGGTTATGTTCAAGCACAGGGGATTGTCGCACCATTTTATTTTCGGACCTTTGACGATCATTACCAATTTTACCCTCATACTTTTACCAGTCCTGGTATTGGCTGGATTTAATGTATTCCGGGTACCAGTTGAAGTCATCGCAGCGGTGGTGCTGGGCATCTGGATATCCATAGAACTGCATATCCTGGCTGATATGGTCGTCTCGGATATATATTAGAGACTTTTTATTATTTACCGGGACTATTCAGAAAACCGCAGAGAGCGCAGAGGCACGCAGAGAAAACAACATATCTCTGCGCCTCTCTGCGTCCTCTTCGGTGAATCTTTTTTGCCACGATCCATTTATCCAGAATAAATTAAAAAGTCACATATATTAATGTGGGTAAGCAGGAAGCAATATCACAGCCTGGTCTTTTCTATTGCACATAATCTTATAGATTAACAACGAAAAAAATGCAAAGTATTTTATCATTCTGCAATTAACAAACACATAAAGGTGATATAAATTAAGGAATACAAGTTAAAGCGAGGATTCAAGCCTGAAATGGACCGCATAAAAGAAGTATTGCAAGACTGTTTCCAGGTTCCGGTGACCGAAGAGGCTGGAAAACTCATCCTCAGTTACGGCGCACTTAAACGAGTCGAGGCCAGTATTGTAGATAAGAAACTGTGCGTGGACACAACGCCCAACCAAAACGTCGCTGACGAGGAGATAATCGAAACCAACAGGAGGTTCAGGAAATTCCTGGATGGTGCCACAGGCTATACTGCAAAACAGCGGGTCAGCAAATCGAAAAAAGAAGTAGGGAAATAATTTTTACATAATTTTGGTGTGAGGATGGAACCCGGACCCCTGGATGAGCTAAAAACCCTTGATATCCCCACCACCCTGCGAATATGTGCAGGAACAGACGGGTCGGTTACATACCTGCTGGAAGTTATGACAAAGCAGCAGGTAGATGTTGTGACCAGTATCCAGGAAGTGGGGGAGGCCACCGAAGCAGAGGCAAAACTGCTTGACATCAAATCGGGCGACCCTGTGAACCACAGGGAAGTCGTGCTTGAGGTCTCGGGAAAGCCCTATGTGTTCGCCCGCTCACTTGCTCCCATAGACCTGATGCCAGGGGGCATGAAGGCTGACCTGATGCAGGCCGACATCCCCATAGGACGGATATTAAGGAAATACAAGTTAGAGACCAGAAGGGATATCCTCAATATCGCAATGAAAAAGGGAGAGGGAGTGTTCAGTGCTGTTCCAGTACTGTCCAGGGAATATAATATCATACACGGCGGGCGTGTCTTGATGTGGATAAATGAACAATTCCCTGTAGATGACAGATGGGAACTATAGATGACTGCCCGCTGTATTAAGGTGCGGAGACCCTGGATTTCAGGATACTACTTACCTGGTTGACTATCTCAGGATAATCTCCAAAAGCTACTCCCAGGTCAACAGTACCGACCACATCCACAACTCCGATAGCAGCAATTCCATATCCGTTTTCATTTTTAATAGTGGTCACCACTACAGGTATGCCGGAATAATCCCCTGTCCTGGGGATGGACCTGATGGTTGAGTTGGTCTCAAGTGCTTTTTCCAGAATAGGTCCGGTATATTCATAGTCCAGTACTTTACCCTTTTCAATCCTCACACCCGCTTTGTTCAGCGTCCGCATGGTGATGGGAAGTCCCAGCAATTCATGGATTGCCTTTGCTATTGGTACGATCTCCTTACTGGTGGAATCTGCTGTGATTGTTATGCCAAGATATTCCATAATTTTCACTCCGATAATTGATATTATCACTTAAATATATATAGACCACTATTGAAATACCTTTCCAGGGATGCCGTAGATTATATTATCCCGAAACCATATTACGATTTCACCAGATATTCCCAAGAAAATGCTCACTTCGTTCACATTTTCTAAGCCTACAGGAAAGTATATATTTTCCTATACGTTGAAAAACCTGGAACGAACAGCTCTAATGCAGCACCTGCTGGTATACTTCAATGGTCTTATCCGAGATATCCTTCCAGTTAAAGTCTGAGATTACCTTCGCCCTTCCGTTTTTGCCCATTCTGTATCGTTTCTCCGGGTCGTGGTATAACCTGGCGATCGCCTCTGAAAGACCTTCATCACTCCTCGGCTCCACCAGAAGCCCTGTCCTGTTATGTTCTATGATATCAGGCATCCCACCAGTCCGGATTCCAATACACGGGGTCTCGCAAGCCATGGCTTCCAGGAGGACTATGCCGAACGGCTCATAGACACTGGGCAGCACGAACACGTCAGAAAGGGAATGTAACTTGATAAGTTCGCTCCTGCTAACACGCGGGAGGCAGAGGATATGTTTATCATTATAAATATCCTGCTGGCCGACCATGACAAGCATGATCCCAGGTATCTGCTTAGCAAGGTTCTTCATGGCGTTGACCAGGTACTTCACACCCTTTTGCGGATCATCCCTGCCGATGAACAGCACGACAAACCTGTTATCAAGCTGGTATTTCCTGCGGATATCATCCGCCTCCCGGGGCTTGAAGACCGTAGTATCCACACCGTTCGGTATGACAGTGATCTTGTTGTAATTGATACCAAAGGTCTGGTTAAGTTCCTTTCGCATGTATCTCGATACTGCAATGAACCTATCCACCTTATCCACTACATTTTGTTCCATAACAACGCTCAGCCTGTTTGGCTTGAGCCTGTTGATCTCGGTACTGTGAGCCGTCATCACCAGGGGCAGTCCGGTATCATTTTTAGCTTCTGCTGCAGCCATCTGTATCAATCCTCCATGTGAATGCAGCAGGTCAAGTTTTACATTCGGAAGATGTTTCTCCACCATCCCGGCCACATTGAAATTGGTCATGACCCTTTCAAAATCCTTACTGGAATAGTTCGATGCAGGTACTAAAGTCGATGCAGGTACTAAAGGTTTAGATGACTTGGGAACATACACACTTCCTGCATTCTGGCCATCCAATCCTTCAACATGTGGTGTAATTCCGAAGGTCCGGTCAAGTTCTGTTCGCATGTATTTCGATACTGTATTGAACCTGTCCACCTTATCCACTACATCCTGCCTCCCAACAACGCCCAGCCTGTCTGGCTTGGGCCTGTTAACATCGGTATTGTGCGCAGTTATCACCGGAGGCAGTTGGGTGCCATTTTTTACTACTGTTGCAGCCATCTGGACCAATTCTTCTTGTGAATGCAGCAGGTCAAGTTTATTTTTTTTATTATTATTATTTGAAAGATGTTTATCCATCATCCCAGCCACATTGAAATTGTTCATTATCTTTTCAACCATCTTATAAGAACGGTTCGATACAGGTACTAAAGGTTTAGATGACCTGTGCACATACACATTTCCTGCCTTTTGGCAGTCCAATCCTTCCACATGTGATGTGAACACATGCACTTGCCTGATACTCTCTGCAAGATGTCTTGTCAGTTCGGTCACATGGACCCCAACCCCTCCATAAATATTTGGTGGGAATTCATACGAGAGAAAACCTACACTCATATCATTTGTTTTTTGCTGTCTTGTTGCCATTTATCTATTTCCTGTGCCGGGTTCTGCACAACAAATTGCTCGCTAACGCTCGCAGTTACTAAAGTATATGAAGTAATATACTGTATATAATTGAAAAACCCCTGATTTCAATCACTTAATAACTATCACTTATAATTATCACTCAATAATTAACATATAATATAGCACTAATATACATTAAAGGTTATGATAAAATGCCAAAACCTCTTGTAGTCGGAAATGGGTCCATGCTTGTGAACCTTGACAGGAACGCAAGCATACGGGACATGTACTTTCCTCATGTAGGGGATGAGAACCACGTTAACGGCCGCCACTGCCGGGTAGGAGTGGTGGTTGAAGGGAAAAACCTGGACTTGGTATCCCTTATAGGGGATGACTGGGTCCACAGGCTTGGTTATAAGAAAGATACATTAGTAACCGATTCCTATTACCGCAACGACCGGCTTGATATTGATCTGAGGTTCAACGAATGCGTTCATCCTTTCGAAAATGTGTTCATTCGCAGGATAGCAATAACCAACACTGACACAGAGGATATCGAACTGAAGTTGCTTTTCTCCCATGACATTGCACTTTATGAGAATCCCATGGGGGATACAGGAGTGTATGATCCGGCAGTGCAGTCCATAATACATTACCAGCGCTCCCGCTATTTCCTTATCAATGGCTCACCACACTTCGACCAGTATGAGATCAGCCCCAAAGGAGAGAACGAATCCAGTATAATACGGTCGCCAGAGCTTAATATGAACTCTATCCAGGTAGGGGCGGTGAACAGTTTTATCAGGTTCTCCAGGCATCTTGCAGCCGGTGAGACAAAAACACTGTATTACTGGATAGCGGCCGGAAAAACATTTTCTGATATCAAGTGGCTCAATGAACTGGTACTTGAAAGAACTCCCCGGCAAATGATGGCCGAAGCCGGACAGTACTTTCATTCATGGGTGAACAAAGAGAAATATGACTTTTTTGACCTTCCAGCGAAGGTGGCAGACCTGTTCAAACACAGCCTGCTTATCATACGCTCGCAGATCGACAATGATGGGGCGATCATCGCTGCCAATGATAGTGATATCCTTGAACGGTTCAACATGGATTCATACAGTTATATGTGGCCGCGGGACAGTGCGTTCATTGCCATGTCGCTGGACATGACACGATATTCCGGAATTGCGCATAAGTTTTTCAATTACTGTCATGACCTTATCAGTGAGCATGGATATTTCCTGCAGAAGTACAATCCTACAGGTACCCTGGCAAGCGGCTGGATGCCCTGGCTCACACCTGAGGGACATGTGCAGCTTCCAATACAGGAGGATAGTACTGCCCTCATACTTATAGCCCTGTGGAACCACTACAAGACCACCGGGTGCATTGAGACCATTGACCAGCTCTATAATTCCATGGTAAAGCCGGCTGCTGAGTTCATGACAAGGTACCGGGATCCTGCTACCGGGCTTCCGAAACCCAGTTATAACTTATGGGAGGAGCATAGGGCTGTCCATACCTATACATCTTCGACCGTTTATGCGGCCCTGAAGTGTGCGGCCGGGTTTGCACGATTGTACGAGGATGATGACCTTGCAAGGAAATACAGCACGGCTGCCAAGGAGATAAAAGCGGGGATTGAGACACATCTGTATGATGAAGAACTGGGGCGGTTCCTGCGCAGCATCGACCCGAGGGATGAGACTGTTGATGCCAGTCTATATGCCGTGTCCCAGTTCAAGGTGCTGCCACCTGATGATGTGAGGGTGGTCAATACCATGCAAGCCATTGAGGAGAAACTCTCGGTAAAGACTGATATAGGTGGTATTGCCAGGTTCTATAATGATATATATCACCAGGTAATAGAGTACGATCCTGAGATAATACCAGGCAATCCCTGGTTCATAAGTACCCTTTGGGTAGCCCAGTGGCATATCCATAAGGCAAAGAACACCAGCGACCTGCAAAAACCAAAGGATATCCTGCTGTGGGTCACTGAGCGCGCAACTGAAACCGGTATCCTGGCAGAGCAGTTGAATCCTTTTGACGGGAGTCCTTTGAGTGTCAGCCCGCTTACGTGGGCTCATGCCACTTTTGTTATTACGGTTATGGCTTTTGTCGAGAAGGCGAGGTTGCTGGAAAAGGAGTGAAGAAGGGATTAAAGCGGTATTGAAGTGGAAGTGGTGGAGAATCTATCGGGAACTTAGAAAATCCGGCAATGGTGAGGATTAACCCGTTTTTCGTATCCCTTTCAAATTAAATGCTACTTGATTATATTGCTCGAAATTTTGAGACACAGATTACACTGATTACACAGATTAACAGTTGTTGTGAAAATCAGTCTAATCTGTGAAATCTGTGTATATATTAATCTTGCATTTGACCATACTTTTTGAAGTGGATACCAGATAACGGGCATTATGGGTTTTAATTTTGATTATACAGTAGAAATCTGAGCATGATCTAATTTTAACTGCAATATCTGCGTTTATCCGCGTTTATCTGCGGTTCTAAACTCGCTCGAATCCACATGGCTGGCTGCCACACTGCCGCCCTGACGGGCTGCGGTGGCAGGGTATGGCGCAGATGGACACAGATTGAAGGTTGCCGTTCACTATTTCATCGCAAAGAGCGCAAAGTTCGCAAAGACATTGTAACCTCAACTTTGCGTCCTTTGCGCTCTTTGCGGTGCAGTATTTCATGAATTACATATTTCAACAGCTATGGCCGCCGCTGGCAGCAATCACCAACACCCGAGGCAACCGTAGGCGCCCCCGTCCCCCGGCATCACCAAAATTCTTCGCTTCGCCCGGACTTCAGATACCCGCCAACCGTTATCGGACATTATGGGGCCGGAGAGTTCTTAAATAAAATAAGCCTAAACATGAAAGACTGGAGGATTACTTATTGACCCAACTTGAACACATCGAAGTTATTGAAAAGCGCCTCTGGGGCGCAGCGGACACAATGCGGGCCAACTCCAACTACGCCAGTAACGAGTACTTCCTGCCCGTGATGGGACTGGTGTTCCTTAGGCACGCCTACAGCCGCTACCTCGCTGTGAAGGATGGTATCGAAGCTAACCTTCCCACCCGCGGCGGCAAAACGCGGGCGCTGACCAAGGAGGATTTCTCCCAGAAGAGCGCTATCTTCCTGCAACCCAAGGCGCAGTTCGACTACCTCGTGGCCCTGCCAGATAGCGAGGACCGCGCCAAGGCCATCATCGAGGCAATGGAGTCGATCGAGAGCGACTACACCAACCTAAGCGACATGTTGCCCAAAAGCGAATATCAGGAACTGGGCAACGATGTACTCGGACAGCTCCTGCGCACCCTCAACCCCGACGAGCTGAAGCGGGTCACAGGCGACGTTTTCGGCCGCATTTACGAGTACTTCCTCACCCAATTCGCTGACCAGAAAGCCCACGACGGCGGTGAGTTCTTTACGCCCGTCTCGCTGGTCTCGCTCATCGCCCATGTGCTCGACCCTGAGGGCGGCACGGTGCTGGACCCGGCCTGCGGCTCCGGCGGCATGTTCGTGCAGAGCGCCCGCATTGTGGAGGAGCACGGCCAGAACCCCACCGACCGGCTCACCTTCCGCGGTCTGGAGAAGAACGCCACCACCATCCGCCTTGCCAAGATGAACCTGGCAGTCCACGGCCTCGAAGGCGACATCCAGAAGGCTATTACCTATTACGAAGACCCTCACGAGCTTGTCGGCAAGGCCGATTTCGTGATGGCCAATCCCCCGTTTAACGTTGATGAGATAGACGCGGACAAGGTCAAGACCGACCCGCGCCTGCCCTTCGGCCTGCCTGGCGTCAATAAGAAGGGCAAGGTATCGAACGGCAACTATGTCTGGATCAGCTACTTCTACAGCTACCTGAACGAGCGGGGACGGGGCGGATTCGTCATGTCGTCGCAGGCCTCCAGCGCAGGGGGCGGCGAGGCAAAGGTGCGCCAAAAGCTGGTCGAGACCGGCGATGTGGACGTGATGGTCGCCATCCGCTCGAACTTCTTCTACACCCGCACCGTGCCCTGCGAGTTATGGTTCCTGAACCGCGACAAGCCCGAGGCGCACCGCGATAAGGTGCTGATGATCGACGCACGAAACATCTACCGCAAGGTCACCCGCAAGATATACGACTGGAGCCCCGAGCAGCAGCAGAACTTGCTGGCTATCGTGTGGCTCTACCGCGGCCAGATCGAGAAGTACCTCGACCTCGTCTCTGGCTACTGCCGCCGCACGCTCGATGAAGGTGCGGGCTGCTTCAGCACCGAGAACGAAAGCGGCGAAACCATCCAACCGCTGCCTGACTTTGCCGCTGCGCTCGATGCCCTGACCGACACCCTGCAACCCGTCCTTGGCACGCTGGCTGATGCCGGTGCGCACGCCGAGGTGCAGAAGGAGCTGGCTGAGGCGCTGCCCGCATTCCATGCCGACGTCGAGGCGTTCCAGCAAGCCCTCGCCGAACAGGAAGCGGCATGGAAAGAGCAGAAGACCACGAACGGCGACCTCAAGCAGGCTGTCGACCGCCTCGCTCCGCTGGCTGAATCAAGCCGTGATCTCATCAAACAGACCGACCTGCTCTACAAGCTCGCCTCGCGCCTCATCGAGACCTGCGAGAACGAGTGCGGCGCCAAAGCAAGCGGCGCATGGGCGGGCAGGGACACAACCCGTGCCCGTAAGGCTGCCGACGATGCCCGCCAGATCGCAGTCGAGCAGCTCAAGCAGGTGCGCTACTTCTGGCGGCAAGCCCACTGGCTCACCGAGCGCTTCCCGGAGGCGGAGCTTTGCGATGTTGCGGGGCTGGTCAAGCTTGTGGATCGCGCCGAGATTGAGGCAAACGACTGGAGCCTGACTCCCGGGCGCTACGTCGGCGTGGCTCCCGAGGAAGTGGATGAGGACTTCGACTTCGAGGAAACTTTGCGTGAGATCCACGTGGAACTGGAAGATCTCAACAACGAGGCGGTGAAGCTTGCTGCAACAATCAAGACGAACTTCGAGGAGCTGGGGATATGAGCGAACTCTCGAAGCGATTGCATGACAATAACGAAAAAACTCGCACAACTGGTGCGAGAATTTGTGCAAGGATTGCTTGC
Organism: Methanosarcinales archaeon; assembly: GCA_030600695.1. Lineage (GTDB taxonomy): Archaea > Halobacteriota > Methanosarcinia > Methanosarcinales > Methanocomedenaceae > Methanocomedens_A. The sequence continues at coordinate 20,573 of JAUVLO010000017.1, forward strand.
ACGAATTACTTGGCACCACAACATTATGGCAGGTAGCAAAGACAATCCGGAACGTGAGTTCTACCGCACATACAGGAAACCTCCAAAAGTGCAACTACCCGTTGCACAAATTGAATGGCGCGGTAATCTTGCTTTACTTGATAAACCGGAAGACCCCAATATGGAAGTGGCAGCACTCATGGCGACTATCAAAATGAACTTTAGGGGGCTTGGAATATGAGCGAACTTTCGAAGCGATTACCTGACAATTACGCCGCGCTTCTGGCTGAAGTGAAGGAGCGCGTCCGGTCAGCCCAATACGAAGCCCTCAAAGCGGTCAACAAGGAGCTGGTCGTGCTTTACTGGGACATCGGCAAGCTGATTGCCGAGCGGCAAAACAGAGAGGGGTGGGGCAAATCCGTTGTTGAGCGATTGGCAAATGACTTGCAAAA
>JAUVLO010000085.1 GCA_030600695.1 Methanosarcinales archaeon
AATCAATCAATTGAATATCATGATATTAGTGAATTCAGGGCAAAACTCAACAAAGATTATACGATTGTAGATTTCATAGCCAGGGAAGGATCACTATTTTTAAGTTCTGATCTAGTATCAAAGTCAGGGTTTCAATTTCGCATTAAAGCTGATGAAAAACACATTAAAATGTTCCCGGATGGCAAGATGATTTTTTCTGAGTTTATGAAATTTTACGAATTTATAATTAAATCAATTGACCCTAGAGCAGAATTCCTGATTTAAGGTGGTAGTTTTGATAGGGGTTGGTGATGACGTAGAAAACGAATTAAATCGTCTACTTGCATCAAAAGGTGGCAAAGAAGTACGAGTAAGAATTAAGGAGATAGAGAAGAATCTCCACAAAATTGAAATAGAATCTTTTGAAAAACACTTTGAAAGGTCTGAATATCATGATAAATTGGTTGATATCTGCATATCGGCTTTCGGACCAGAGAGCAAATGTTACAATGACCTTGGTTATGCATTTATTTCATCTGAGCCCCTTGTCGAACTTGGTGTGAAAAATTTCGATGTTATGATTTATAACGACAAAAAGAAACATGCTATTTTTGTAGAATGTAAATCTTCTGTGAAATCAAATCGTGGAAAATATATTTCTGATGCATATGAAGCTAAAATGAATGTGATTGAAAATCAGGCACATTTAGAGGAAATGCTAGGCGATGAAATTGAAACGATGGAGTTTGTTATTTGCGTTCCCTCGCATAAAACAGATGGTATAGTTCGAGAGCTCGAACGACAGGAAAATGAAGGTGAAATTGATGTTAGCTCTAACGATTTATTGCTAATTTGGCAGGTCAACCTTTTTGAAGGTGAAGTACTTCAATTATTCACAAGAATAAATTCTAGAGATAAGCAATATAAAAGTCAACATAAGGATATTAACTTGACCAAAATGTTAGGCAGCGATGGGCATGAAGTAAAATCCGAAGTATTAACAAAATTTTATCCGTCCTCTCATCCCCTAACTATGGGCAGCAAAATAGTTACAGAAATAGTTACAAAAAATATGCGTGAAAACACACAGATCAATGTTTTTTCAAAGGGAACCGTGGAACAATTTTGTAAATCATCTAGAAATCTTGCTCATTATGCTTGTGAAAAACTTGGCAAAAATATAGTTGATCATTTTATTGGAGAAGGTAAATTTTTTGGGTTGATTGAGAAGGTTGAAGGGGAAGATGATTTGTTTAAATTAAATCTCGAAGGTAAACGCCTCAATACAATTCTGAACAATTATAAAGAAGAATATAAAAAAGCATTCGTTGCCCGTAAAGTGAGACAAAAAGCAGCAAAACAAGTTGTTGAGGAATATTACAAAAAGTATCCGGACCTTTCAACTTATGGGGAAAATCTGGAATAAAATACGACTCCAGCTAACACTCTTCCAGTTGACAATTCTTCGGCTCTCCCGCCCCCCTTTCGCCTTCACTCCAGCTAGGTGCCCGTCCCGCTCTGCTTCATCCACCCTTGTGGTGTGCGGGGCGGGCTGGCAGTCGCTTTTCGGTGCCTCATGGATGCATGGGTATCCGGCGGTTCGGGGGTGCGAAGTGGATGTTATGTTGGTTAGCTGCCGGCGGCAGTTAAAATATATAATAAAAGAAATATACATGGGTGTCCCCCTACCTCAGCGAACTCTGCGGTTGGTATTGAACTGATTCCAGCTCTCCCACATCACCTTTCCTCATCCCTAAACATCTCACCTACATAATTCTCAAACTCATTAGCCAGACTATGGTAGATATACTATCCATTTTGATTACCCTCATCTATTGTTTCTTTGCCTGTTAATTTTTTCACTGCTTCTCGCAGCTCTTCGTCGGCTTTGTTTGCTTCAATTTGGTGTCGTTTATTTGAAAACACATCATATTCAACATGAGCCAGTTCCCTGGCAATTTCACTGGAAATGCGCCCGGTATTGGAAAGGATATCCTGATCATTCAGCTCCATAAAAGCATCCAGCTTTGCTTTCCAATTTTCCATGTACATTATTTTGTGCTGCCTGGCCTGTAATTCGGCAAAATCAAGGTATTGATTGACCAGCAGTTCCAGAGTGCTGATTTCTTCTTTATTCAAATAATTCTTTGCGATTTCCGTATCCTGTCTGGTGAGTTGTCGTCTGCGTCCTGCCCCTTTCCAGGTAGTCAGTCCCATATTGCGCTTGCTGGCGTCGGCACGGCTGTGAATTATCTCTGCGGCAGTCCTTCCGGTTGCGGCATAAAGAATTTTGTTCTGCACAGTTGCAAAGAATTCCTTGCTGAGATGATGCCGGGAGTTGTAGTCAGCGCCAAGAGCATAAATATCCCTTATTTTTTGATAAAACCGCTTTTCTGATGCCCGAATGGCCCGGATACGGTCAAGCAATTCATCAAAGTATTCGGTGCCGCCTGACTCCGACAGCCTTTCATCATCAAGGGTAAAACCTTTGACAATATATTCCCTCAGGTGTTCTGTAGCCCATTGTCGAAATTGTGTCCCACGATGGGAACGAACACGATAACCCACGGCAATAATGACATCCAGGTTATAAAAATCCACTATGCGCGAAACCTGTCTGTTTCCTTCGGTTTGAACTATCCGGTATTTCCGGATAGTTGACCCTGGCAATAATTCACCTTCATCATATATGTTTTTGATATGCTCATTTATCGTGCGTACATCTTTCTGGAAAAGTTCAGCTAAAAGACGCTGGCTGAGCCAGACAGTTTCATCTTCCAGATGTACTTCAATACGCTGCCTGCCATCTTCTGTCTGGTACAGCAGAATGTTGCTTTTTGTTGGTATATCGTAATCTTCAGCCATCATTCTTCCTCTTCCAGATCTGCTGTAGGATAAGTTATGGATAAGATATAGTCTGGAGATTTTTGAGCGGCACCTTGATTGTCGGAAGTGCGCAATGAAATTGCTGTGCTGGATATATGTGTCCAGAGGAATTCAGCTCTTAACTTAAGATCAAGCATGGTAATCTCCTGTTAAACATTTCCGGATGTTATATTAATCAAGCACCTTTATAAATATATATGAATGTGTATATTGAATATTGAGTTTAACAACCTTTAGATTTTTTTATTCGATGAGTGAGTTGAATTATAGTATGGCTTTGGTGCTGCTGCCCGCCCCCGCTGTTTTTTATTCCCCCTACACCGCCGCCCTCTCTCGACTCCACTATGCCTGGGTGCCCCTACCGAACTGCTCCGTCCGCCCTTGTGGTGTGGGGGCTGGCAGGCGCTTTTATGGTGCCTTGTGGGTGTATGGGTATTCGGCGGTTCGGGGGTGCAGAGTGGATGTTATGTTGGTTAGCTGCCGGCAGCAGTTAAAATATATAATAAAAGAAATGCATGTGGATACCCTCATACCCCTACCCCTGCCACCGCAGCCCGTTAGGGCGGCAGGTGGCAGCCAACCTTGTGGATTTGTATGAACTTTTAACCGCAGAGGACGCGGAGTGCGCAGAGTGTTTTTAGCCTTCTCTGCGTACCTCTGCGAACTCAGCGGTTCGTATTGAACTGAACTGAATCAGCCTCTACCCCCCCTTCACTCTGCCGAGGTGCCCGTCCCGGTCTGCTCCAGCCGCTCTTGAGGTGCGGGGGCTGGCAGGCGCTTTTATAGTGCCTCGTTGATGCATGGGTATTCGGCGGTCTGGGGGTGCGAAGTGGATGTTATATTGGTTAGCTGCCGGCGGCTGTTAAAATATATTATTTATGAAATACTGCACTGCAAAGGACGCGAAGGACGCAAAGTCAATGCAGCAACAGCTTTGCGCTCTTCGCGAACTTTGCGGTGAAACCGTGAACGGCAACCTTCAATCTGCGTGCCTCTGCGGTTTTTTGAATAGTCTCCATGTCTCATCGGTTAAGAGTAATATTGTGATAGAACACGGATTGCACGGATGCGCGCGGATGCGCGCGGATAAAAAATAAATCCGTGAAAATCCGTCAAATCCGTGTCATCTGTGTTCGATTTAAATTAAATTGGAGAATCGTATGAAATTATTGGTCTTTTGGAAAATAATATATAGTGACTCTGTCTAACTCCTTAATCGATGACCAATGCCGCTGGCTCTTGGTAGTTTAGGCATATTCAGCAGCCGTCGCAGTGTCTAATGAAATATTGATCCGGTTGTGGAACATTGAAGGACTTTTTTTAAGGAACTTATCCTTTGCACACTTAAGCCTCGATGTAAGGCAACCTACTATGGCCTCATTAATATTATCCATAGCCCCATCCAGTGTATCTCCTTCTGACAAGCATCCCGGAAGGTCGGTACATTCAACGACATATTTGCCATCTTCATCAGTTTCACAAATGATATTAAATCTCATTTGAAGTTCTCCAATTGGTCTGTCACATAACAATATCTAATATATATTTAATATAGTTATTATGCTTATCGAGTCACTAAATTCCCAGGCTGCCCGGCCTTTGTGCTAAGGACCGGGTGCGGTTGCTCTTGCTAAGAAAATTACCTATATCGATATCGAAATGCGTTTATACTTTCCTATACGTTAAAAAAGAACGTAAGTGAGACTAATGGAAAACGGGAAAACACAAGTAGAACTGGCAAAAAATGGCATAATTACCACCCGGATGGAAGTTGTGGCGTCCCGTGAAGGTATCGACCCTGAAGTAATCCGCACCCGGGTGGCAAAGGGGAGTCTGGTTATAATGACACGAGCCCCGGTCTCAGTGGCAATAGGCAAGGGTGCCACCACCAAGGTCAATGTGAACATCGGCACTTCCAGTGCAATGATCGACCCGAAAGAAGAACTTGAAAAGGCCATGGTGGCAGAAAAATACAAAGCTGATACACTGACCGACCTGTCAATGGGTGGGGACATCCCCGCGATCAGGCGTTCCATCTACCGGCATACCACCCTGCCTATAACCACAGTACCCATATACCAGTCAGTAGCCCAACAGGGTATCTACTCCATGACCGAAGACCACCTGCTGAATAATATCCGGCAGCAGGTCGATGAAGGCGTCAGCTCTGTGGTCCTGCACTGCATAGAGCGTGACTGCATTGAGAAATTAAAAGGCCATCCCCGCATTATGGGTATGGTCTCAAAGGGCGGCTCTTTTACCAGCATCTACATGCTTACTAATGAATGCGGTAACCCTTTCATAGATAATTTCGATCATATCCTGGAAATCCTGAAGGAGAATGATGTGGTGCTGTCCCTTGGTAACACCATGCGCAGCGGCTGCATCAATGACCTGCCAGATTCCCCTCAGCACCAGGAGATGCTGACAAACATGAGACTGGCCAGACAGGCAAATCAGGCCGGAGTCCAGGTGATCGTGGAAGGTATGGGCGGGCATGTACGTGCATCAGAGGTGGCAGGATACGTCAAATACTACAAAGATGTCGGGGATTTCCCGTTGTTCGTGGCCGGACCGCTGCCTACCGACGTAGCTGTGGGCTATGACCACATCGCGGGTGCGGTGGGTGCGTCCATGGCTGCTGGTGCGGGTGCGGATTACCTGTGTTATATCACACCCTCGGAGCACCTGAGGCTGCCGACAGTGGATGATGTGAGGGAGGGGTTGGTGGCATTTCGCATAGCTGCCCATATTGGTGATTCTATCAAGTTCGATGCCAGAGAGCAGGATATGGAACTGGCAAGATACAGGGCGGTCATGGACTGGGACGGACAGATGCAGTATGCCATCGAGCCTGAAAAGGCATCTGGTATGTGTCCTGAAAAAGGACCGTGTACTATGTGCGGGGATTTCTGCGCCCTTACAATTATGCATGATTTTTTAAACGTATAGGAAAGTATATTCTTTTATACAGGCTTAGAAAATGGAGACTTTTTAATTTATTCTGGATCAGTGGGTCATGGCAAAAAAAATTAACCGCAGAGGACGCGGAGGATCGCAGAGGGTTGTTGTTTCCCTCTCTGCGTCCTTCTGTGCTCTCTGCGGTTTTTTGAATCGTCCCGGAAAATAATAAAAAGTGCCCCAACGCTTTGGTTTTGGATGTTTAGCCGGTAAGCCCACCCTCATCATGAAGTAATGGTTTGTGACACCATCGCAACAGTATATATGCAATAAAGCAGAGTACGAATAGTGCAAGTATGCACAAGAGATAAAGGAGTATTTGGATATGGTAATTGGAGTTACTATGATAAATGTGGTGCCAGGGCAGGAAAAGGAGACCTACAATGAACTGTGCACCCTCAATGGGATCAAGGATGTGTACCATGTCTTCGGTGAATATGACTTCGTGGCTATCATCGATGTACAGGGATTGAGCGCGCTCAACAAACTGGTTGATCAGATCAGAGAGAACAAGAATGTGACGGCGACCAAAACCGTAGTCGGAGCTGAGTTATAGGGATACTGAACCAGCAGTCAAAATGCTAAACGCCCGGACCGGGATTCGAACCCGGGGCGGAGCCTCGACAGGGCTCCATGCTAGGCCACTACACTATCCGGACAATTCAGACACAGCATCGTGGAGTAATCGGTTTATATCGATTTCACTTAAACCTTTTGCAGGCACGGTCTAAATTCGGAGGGAAAGCGCGTGTGGATCGAGGGATTTGATCTCAAGGTGTGGTGATTCCGGAGACTTTTTAATTTCTTCCGGTTGGACTCGGATTATCGAAGAAGATTAACCACAGAGGACGCGGAGGGCACAGAGAGTTGCTGTTATCTCTGTGTCCTCCGTGCTCTCTGTGGTTTTCCAAAACCCATCCCCGAAAATAATAAAAACTCTCCGATTCCGGGCGGTTTGCGAAAGTTGGGTTTAACACACTTGACCGCCCAATAACCATCATGAAATACGTAATCGTCACTGGTGAGGTCATGAGCGGTCTTGGGAACTAAAGGGTGAATATCGATGGACAGGGATCAGACAAAGCAGAAAATTGAAGAACTGGTTAAAAAATACACGGATTTTGAAAAAGACAGATCGAGAAAGGATATGGACAGTATCAGCGAGGCGAATGTGCGCGCTGATTTTATCGACCCTCTCTTTGAGATACTTGGCTGGGACGTCTCGAATCCTGACGAATACGACAGAGAACATTTTATTCGCGGCACAGGCTTTGCGGACGTGGCATTGAAACTGGAAGATGCGCCGGTAATCTTTATTGAGGCAAAGCGATTCGGGGGCATCCCGCACATCATGGAGCGGGGTGATGGCGACTGGACGATGGAAGAGAGGCAGGCGATTCTCTATGCAGCAAGATCGAACTGCAAATGGGCTATACTTACGAATTTCGAGAGATTCAGGGTGTTTAATGCTGCAACGGGTCTCACAATCTTGAACTTTGAGATGGTGTATGACTATCTGAATCGATTCTCAGAACTGCTTTACCTGACAAAGGATTCGGTAGAGGCAGGCAGAATCGAGAAACTGGCAGAGCGGGAGGAGAAACCAGACATCGACCTTGAGTTTCTTGGACTGCTGAACCGGTGGCGGGTGACACTTGCAAATGATATCTATGAAAACAACTTTTTGAATGAAGGCAATCCCATCACCATCGATCAGATCATCCCGCCAGAGGACCTGGCGATCCACCCTGCGCGGGACTCCAGGCGCATGGCAGAGTGGATCGAGAAGCGGCGGAAGAAATTGGAAGCGGAAGTGGACTTTGCCATACTGAAGGATGAATCCGGAAATTTCGATGTGCAAAAACTCAAAA
>JAUVLO010000043.1 GCA_030600695.1 Methanosarcinales archaeon
CATGTGGTACAGGACCATAGTTGAAGATTATTTCGCACTTATCCTGTTCAAGGATATCGTGAGTGTATTCAGGGTAAAGGACCCCATACTGCTTGACAGGCTTGTGCGGGATATTGCAGTGCTGACCACCAACAGGTTCACGTATAAAGGACTCTCAGAACGCCTGGGCGTGGACAGGGAAACCCTGAAGCTTTACCTCTATTACCAGCAGAGTTCAATGATGGTGTTTGTAGCAGATGTATATGCGCCATCCAAAAAAGCGGCTGAGAAACGGGCGAAGAAACTATATTTCTGGGAGGAAGGGCTCAGAAGGGCTTTGACCCTGGACAAGGATGACGGAAAGACTGCTGAGAATATTGTGGCCTGGCACCTGATCAAAAAAGGAAGTAAATCAAAACCGGCTTTCAAACCTTATTACTGGAAAAATAAATATGAAGTGGATTTTATTTATGACGATTCCAGGACTGTCATCCCGATAGAAGTAAAATACAGAAATCAGCCATCGACAACTGATATTAAGGGATTGATAGAATTCATGAATCTATATGGATTGAATAAAGGGATTGTAGTGACAAAGGACACTTTTAAAATAGAAGAACTGGAAAGTTTCAGGATATTGTTCATCCCATTATGGCTTTTCTTACTAATAATGTGAAAAAATAATCACTCAGGTGCTCATCCACCATTACACCTGATTCCACTTTCATCAAAACACCGATTACACGAAGTACACTCAGCCTCGTGCACCCCATCCCTGAACTTCACCACCAGGTCCGGCTCCCTGATAAGCGGCCTGCAAAGCGACACTATATCAGCGTAGCCGCTGGCAAGCATCTTCTCCATCAACACTTTCGACCGCAGTCCCCCAACCTGTATCACCGGGATATTAATTGCTTCTTCAATCATTATTGGAAACGATTTGGTGCATAGTTTTTAAAATTGAGATAAGTGCAGGTAATGCCTCAGATGATCCAATTGCAGCAGATAAAAACGGAAGACCGTATTCGAGTATCTTTTCTGTACTAATTACAATAATCGCCTGACGAGGAATTTCAAATACAGTTTCTATTGTCTCTTTCTTAAGTTTATCAATCCATTGATGCCATTTATTTTTTACTTCCTTAGGAGCAGATGACATTTCGTCTTCAATTTCATTTTCGTTTTTAATCAATTCATGTTTTAATTTTTCAAACCAATTATTATTTCCTTCTTCTAATTTTTTAAATAATTCAGATGAAAAGTCTTCCATGAATCTTTGTGATCTCGAATCATGTTTTTTGGATTCATCCAATAAGTAATTGAAATTTTCTTGTATTTTATCAAGTGAAAATATTAGACTACTCTTTAATTCGTAATCATCTTGGACTAAATCATCTAATTCATTCCTGATTTTGTTAAAACCAATTTTCAGTTCAGATTTCAGTTCAGTTATGCTACTTTTAATTTCTTTCATTTCAGTTTTGAGTTCTTTCAAATTTGCTTTTATCCCAATTCTTTCTGCTTCTGCTAACTCAATAATCGCAGCTTCCCCGATAAGTTTGCTTAAATTATTTGACAATTGATTTTTTATTAAATCAAGCCAAAGTTCTTGTCGGTCATTTTCGTTAATTGCTCTGGAAAAATTGTTGCAAAGTTCTATCTCTTGCTTATATCCTTGACTATTGAAAACTTTACAAGCATTCGATATACATTTAACTGCCTCTTCTTTATTCTTTTCTCTATTATATTCAGGAAAATAATTTAAGTATGCTTCTAACAGTTCTATACTCGCACTCACTCTTTTTTCAATATGATTAATTTTAGTTCTTCCTTTGATTTCATTAAGCTTGTTTTTTGCTGCTTCAACTTCAGCATACCTAATTGCTTCATTTTCATTGGCTTTTTCTAAATGACATTCAAATATTGCATAATCATAACAATCTAAAAATATTCCACTTTTAGGTACATTTTTATATTTTTCAATGAGGTGACTGAAAGGATTAATAGATTTGTAGGATTTCGCTTTGCAGAATTCACACATAAATTCATAATATCTTTTGTTAGTAAGCCTGTAAATATCGCGATATTCCAACCCAGCATTGAAGTAATCTTCTTCAAGTTCGTATAAATCGGCTTTGACTGTACAAAACGCTATTAAAATATATTGTTTATTTAAAAATTCCCTGTTTTCTATATTTTTCATTGCAAATTTAAGAATACTATTAGCTTTTTGTAAGAAGATTTCATCTCCACTTTTCCAGTATAAAATTCTATACAAAGAATAACTATATAATATTGATTTTGAGTAATCACTCCAATTTTTTGATTTGTAATAAATACCCCTGCATATTTCAAAGAATGCTTCAGCATTGTTAAAATTTTTCTTTGAATCAACTCCGAATTCTGCTAACAGAGAATATGAAATTCCCAAATTCATTGTAGATCCTGCATATCCTATACTCATTTCGGGAAGTATCTTTCTTGCTTCCTGTAATAGTTTTATAGATTTTTCAAGATTACTTTTTACATCCATTCCAAGTTCAGCAAGTTTGAGATAAGCGTTGCCTTTATTCCAAGTAATATATGCATAGGATGAACTCATCTCTGGGGATGATTTTTCTGCTTCTTGTAATAATTTTATAGATTTTTTAAGATTATTTGCTGGATTATACCCGAATTCAGCAAGTCTTAAGTAAGCCAATCCTTGATTCATAGTTGCATTTGCATTATCTACACTTCCATCCAAAAAAATTCTTTTTGCTTCTTGCTCTAATTTTATTGATTCTTCCAGATTGGTTTTAGTTTTTTCTCCAAGTTCAGCAAGCTTTATTTGGCCAATTCCTAAATTCATTGTTGCGTGAGCATAATCTATTGTGTTCTCTAAAAATGATTTTCTAGCTTCTTGTTGTAATTTTATGGATTTTTCAATATTTAATTTAGGTTCTATTCCGAGTTCTGCCTTAAGAATAAATGCAATTCCAAGATGCATAGTAACTCGTGCGTACTCCGTAGTTTTTTTGAAAAATAATTTTCTAGCCTCTTGTTGTAATTTTATTGATTTTTCTATATTGGTATAGAGATTTACTCCAAGTTCCGCTAAAGTTAAATGAGCAAGCCCCTTACCTGAAGTTGCGAGCGCATATTTTTCGTCATCATTTTTTTTAAAAATATTTCTTGCTTCTTCTTCTAACTTAATACAGCGGTTTAAATTTTTTTCAGGTTCAACACCAAGATCAGCAAGCATAGTAAAGGCAGCTCCTTGATTCAAGATTGCACCTGCACATTCTATGCTATTTTCTGGAAATATTTTTATTGCACATTCTTCCAATTTTATAGTTCTTTCATAATTAATCTTTGATTTTACTCCTAATCCTGCAAGTTTTAGATGCGCAAAACCTATATTTACAGTAATATTTGCATATTCTATACTATTTTTCGGAAATGTTTTTCTTAATTCCGTTAGAAGTTTTATACACTTATCCATTTTTATTTTCGCATTTTCACCAAATTCTGCGAGACTTAAATAAGCCAATCCTAGAATCATAGTAGCATTGGTATACTCTGCACTTTTTTCTGGATATATCGTTCTTGCTTCTTGTATTAGTTTTATAGCTTTTTCAAGATTAATTTTTCCATTAACTCCAAGTTCAGCAAGCATTAAATGAATGAACCCCAAATTCAAATTATTACCAGCATATTCAGTGCTATTTACTAAGAAAATATTTCTTGCTTCTAATCCAAATTCGATAGAAGTTGAAAGATTTTTCTCATCTTTAATTCTCAACTCTGCTAATCTAAGATTAATACTCCCAAAGTTCACGGCTGCAATTGCAAATTTCATATCATATTTTGAATATAACGTTAAAAAAATGAATAAATAGAATCTTCCAATTAGAAGATTTTCTTTGACGTTTTGTATTTCAGAATTTTTAAGTGCATTCGTTCCTTCTTCAAGAAGAAAATCAAAAAATTCCTCAATACCATCAAGGTCAATTTTTGCACAATATTCTAGAATTTTTTCAAATTGTTGCTCATTAAGGTTTATTACATCTGCTTCTGAAAAATCGTAAATAGAATTTATAAATTTGATTTTATCGGCATTAATAACCGCATTTTTAAGATTATTAACCAAAGTCATAACATACCCTAAAAATATAGATTCATCAGTTATTAAATGTTGTGATTGTCATTTTCATATCAGAAATTACACCTGACTCCGCCCTCATCAAAACACCCGTTACACGAAGTACACTCTGCCTCCTGCACCCCTTCCCTGAACTTCACCACCAGGTCCGGCTCCCTGATAAGCGGCCTGCAAAGCGACACCATATCAGCGCAGCCGCTGGCAAGCATCTCCTCCATCACAGCCCTTGACCGCAGTCCTCCGACCAGTATCACCGGGATACTCACTCCCTGCTTTATCATCCTGGCATACTCCCTGAAATACGCCTCCTTCTCCGGCGAATTGATACCTGGCCTGGACATCACTTCCCCTGCCTCGAATATCCCGCCGCTGACTTCTATAGCGCATACACCCGCCGATTCCAGTGCTGCGGCCACATCCACACACTCGGGCGCATCCAGCCCGCGGTCCCCAAAGCCGTCGGTGGCGTTCATCTTCGCCATGATAGGGAAGTCCCAGCCCACCATCTCCCGGGCGCGCCTGATGATATCGACAATGATGTGCGTGCGGTTCTCCACTGAGCCGCCCCATTCATCATTGCGCTGGTTGGTATATGGTGAGATGAAACTGCTGAGCAGAAAGCCGTGGGCAATGTGAAGCTGTGCCGCATCAAAGCCTGCCGCCTGTGCCCGGCGCACAGCCTGGGCGAAATCCTCGATGGTCTGCTGAATATGTTCTTTGGTCATAGCCTGCGGTGTTATGCCTGAGGATGAATCCTTGACCGCCGAGGGCGCCAGGGTCTGTGGATATTCGGGTGTGACCAGGGCTTGCCTGCCGCCGTGGACGATCTGGAGTGCGATCTTGCTGCCGTATTTGTGGACACGCTCCGTGATCTGCCTGTAGGGTCCGATGAACCTGTCGTCGTAGATACCCTGCTGGCGCTGGCTGCTCTTGCCTGCCGGGTTTACGTATGAATAGCCTGAAATGATCAGGCCGACATCGTACTTTGCCAGTTCCTCGTACATATCACCTATGGCTGGTGTAGGTGTGCCGTCTTCCCCTGCCAGCCATTCGTGGGTGGCCGAGCGGACGAACCTGTTGGGGATGTGCAATCCTGCAATCTCGATCGGCTCAAAAAGCATAATGATGCATCATATTTTATTGTATATAAACCTCATGAGCAAACACTTTATTCTATAATTCAATAGTCTTACTTGAACTGTTAAACCGGATCATCAGCTTGCATATGGTGGCGTTGGGGGATGTGGATGGGGGCCGGGCAAGTGTGGATACGTGCACTGGCTGAACAGAAACAGGTTGCTTAACTACCTGTCCGTTTGGGGCTGCACTCCATGTTCACAAAAATATCTTGTATCCTGCATAGAAAACCATATTACCAAACCCCAATAAAAAGAAAGGCATGAAATATCTCGCATGCCCAGTATGCGGCCGTCCAGCCGACAACCTGATAGACGGCAGATGTAAGGACTGCTTTCTCAAAACCTTTACCCTGGCCCGGATACCTCATATAGTCCGCACCATTATCTGCCCTTTATGCGGTTCAGTGAAAAAAGGCGGGCACTGGGAAGGAAATACTGCTGAACTTGAAGATGTCATACAGGAAGGGATCAAAGAAGCACTGAAGCTCGAACCAGATGCCGGGGACGTACAGGTCTCGATCGATCTCACCAATAGCGACCCGTCCATATACCATGCAGGCATCAGGGTAAATGCCAACGTCAAGGGAATCAGGACCAAGGCAACACTCAAAACCGAAGTACGGGTCTCAAGGGAGACCTGCGACACCTGCAGCCGGATATCAGGTGGCTATTACGAGGCAGTGGTCCAGGTAAGGGCAGAGGGGCGCTTTCCGGATGAAGAAGAACAGGTGCAGCTTGTTGAGCTGATAGAAGAATTGATAGAGCGGCAGTACCGGAAAGGATACCGGCTGGCTTTTATCACGAAAATCGATGAACTGCCTGAGGGAACGGATGTATATATTGGCTCCAACAGTTCTGCACGGCAGGCATGCAAGCTGGCAGCCGAACGTTACGGGTGCAGTTATTCTGAATCCCCCACCCTGGTTGGTAAAAAGGACGGGAAGGATATCTACAGGATCACATACAGTCTCAGGCTGCCCAGGTTCGTACCCGGTGATATTATCAATACAGGGGGGGATGCCGTACTTATCAGGCATTCTGGCAAGAGGACAACAGGATTGCTCTTGGGGTCTGGACTGGAGTTCTCTGAGAATACTAATAGGTTAAAAAATGCCGTAAAGATCGCAGATATGGAAGATGCAGTGGATGCGGTGCTGGTTTCGGTGGAAGATGATATCGTACAGGTGATGCATCCCACGACATTCAGGCCCGTAACATTGAAAAAACCGGCACACCTGTCCGGCAGGGGCGGTGAGGATATCAGGATCGTTGTTATCAGTGATGAAATATTCATATTGCCGCCAAATCAGGAAAATGAATGAAATGAAGGCCCTGGTGGTACCGAAAGAGCAAGCAGAAACTGTCAGGCTGAGGCTGCTGGAACTGGGGTGCCTGGATACAAAGCGTAAGTTGTCAAAAAAGGGGGAGCACCTGGAAATCCCATTTACCGGGGCGGTCCCGCCTGAATTCGGGTCTTACCAGGTCGTTTGGCCTGATGATGCTAAATACTACGAACCAGAACCCACTCTGAGGGACCTGGTGAGGGAGTATCTGGACCATGATAAACTGGCACTGCTGCCAGGGGGTTGGCAGATGATCGGTGATATTGTGGTCATTTCCCTGCATAGTGACCTGTACCCTGAAAAAGAGCTTGTGGGTGATGCAATGCTTAAGCTGTACCCGTACTGCAAGAGCGTATACCTGGATGGGGGTATAAGTGGGAAACTGCGGCGTCCCCGTCGGGAACTGGTGGTTGTAAGGGATGGGGTGGACGACCCTGCCGTTACGGTGCATAACGAGAACGGGTGCCGGTTCAGGCTGGATGTTACTAAGGTTATGTTCAGCAAGGGCAACCTGCGGGAGAAGATGAGGATGAGCCGGCTGGGAGAGGGTGGGGCTGAGGGTGCGGGTGAGGTTGTGGTGGATATGTTCGCAGGTATCGGGTATTTCACCATACCAATGGCGGTTCACTCACATCCGGATAAAATAGTTGCCATCGAAATAAATCCCGGATCATACCATTACCTTGTGGAGAATATTCGGCTCAATGGCGTGGAGGGAATTGTAGAGCCGGTACTTGGGGATTGTGCTGAAATGACACCGGGCTCGTCAGCGGACAGGGTGATAATGGGGTATGTGGGTAATACCTGCCATTACCTGAAATACGGCATAAAGGCGCTGAGATCGGGGGGAATACTGCACTACCATGATACTGTGCCTGTACATCTGGTACCGTCCAGACCCACTGGCCAGATCAGGGACGAAGCCTGTAAGCAGGGCCGCCGGGCTGAAATACTGGGCTGGCACAGGATCAAGAAATATTCTCCTGGGGTATGGCATGTGGTGGTGGATGCCAGGATCGAATGAATTGTGCAACCGATAATTATTAATAATGGCAAAATCTGTTTCTTAACGTATAGGAAAGCATATACTTTCGTGACTTTTTAATTTATTCTGGATAAATGGATCGTATCAAAGAAAATCAACCACAGAGAGCACAGAGCGTTATTGTTTTCTCTGTGCACTCTGTGGTTCTGAACCGTTCCAGGAAATAATAAAAAGTCTCCAGGTTTTAATCTGACAATGTCAAGTTAAGATAAACACCCGGAAATAGTAGCCCAGGGATTTTCACTCTATAAATGGTGCGCCAATCTCGATCAACAATTCCCCAAAGATCATTTTTTCAATAACCTGTGCAACATAACGCCGCCGCTGGTGCATCTGGATATCCTCATTCATCCTCAGTTCAGAGTCGATCTGGACGCGCAGCAATGCAAACCTGAATATCTTCTCATCCGCTATCTCCAGTTCATCCAGCTCCTCAATAATAAAAGGCAAACAGTAAGGATCGTCTATAGCCTTTGCAAGCAGTAGTATTTCATCCGGAACATTCCCTTGCTCAACAGATGCCTGTCCCAGTAGTAATTGAAGCGCATCAACAGAAATTTCCCTTTTAACATCAGTACCCATCATCTTTCATCAACCTGGAACATATCTCCAGGTCCTCCATTGTATTAACATTCACAGCCAGCCTGTGGTTGTTAAGTATGTAATTATAATCTTCCTGCTCCTCACGTATATTGTCGGCATCAAGGATATTTATTCCCGAAGGTACTATCAACTGCCCGTCCTTGTTAAACACCGTATCGGGACGCAGCCCATTTTTCCTGCAAATAGACAGCAGGCTATAGACAGAAAGGGCAGGTTGGGGCACCTTATTGTACCTTTGTATTATTTCATCGATCATACCGGAAGTGATCAGGGGCAGGTCGGCCATAATCATAAGCACCGGTCCTTTAATGCCTGCCTCCTCAACAGCAGCCACCATATCAGAAACATAACCACTTCCGGGCGTATTGATCACATGGATGTCAAGGCTGCAATCTTCAAGCCATTTCAGGGTATCAGGTCCGTTGGAAGAAGCTGCTATATATATCCGGTCCACATGCCTGGCCCCTGCCAAAACATCCAGTACGTATTCGATGAGTTTCTTGCCATTGATCTCAAGCATGGGCTTTTCGATGGGCAGCTTCATCCGGCTGCCCTGTCCGCCTGCCATCACCAGGGCATCCAGGCTGCCAGTCCCCCTGCATAAATAATGAAAATAGTCCCAAGTGCCACCAGGCGCGCCAGTTCATTGGAAGTGCCGATACAATCCCCGTTAATTCCCCCGAAATGCCGGTTCGATATCACTAACACAACAACAGATGACAGCATTGCCATCACCAGTACAACAAGTCCTGCCATACCCATCGCCACCGTGCAGACCGCCGCTGAAATAAGAAAACTTACCATCAACTGCCCAGGACCGGTATTATCTGCTATCACAGACCCCATCCCCTGGTGAATGGGCTGGCCCAGACAGGCTGCTGTGATCATGGAGTGTTTGGATGCTACTTCAGCTACCAGCATGGATATGCCAATTCCAATTCCAATTCCAGATCCCCAGCCGGTACTGATATTGAGTGTTGCAAGGGACTGGATGAGCACGAATAAAAGCAAAAAATAGAATACAATAAAGGCCACACCACCCGTACCCAGGGCCATATCCTTTAATGCCCTGACCTTTTTCTCCCTGCTGCCGTGGGCAGTTATACCATCCCCAAAATCAGACAGGGCGTCCAGGTGGTTGACACCTGTTAAAAAATAAATTGATATGATCATCAGTACAGAGAAAATACCTGGCTGGCCAGGAAGCAGGACCATTAATATGGTAGCTATTACTCCCAGGATCATGCCGATAAGTGCCCCGGCCACAGGGAAAAGGTATGTCCGTTTTTGAAGGTACACAAACCTGTCAGTTTTCCCGGCCGGTAATGTAGTTAAAAACCCAATAGCACCCAGCAGTCCGTCAAACAGGTTCATACCTCCGCCCTGGTATACATGCTTGAGGATACTCCGCCGATAAGACCCGCTATCACATCATCCATAAAGGGTCCGAGCTCCTTGATAATGCCGGGTTTGAGTTTGTCGAACCTTACATACTCGAACATACCCTTGTGTCCGGCTATGTATGTGGCTATGCTCATTCCCAGCACCTCATCACATACCAAAAATGTCAGGTCTCTTTCATACGAGTCCCTGCTAAGGTTGGGCAGCTCGCCTGCCTTGCCTGCCTGTTCAAGCAGTATACCTGCATAGACCAGGATGCACAGGTTGGGGTCGCTTAAGGCCACGTCCAGTTCTTGCTTGAACACTGCCTCAGCTTTCTCTTTCGTCTCTATCCCGGGATGTGGGACATAGAGTTCCATGGCAGCTGAGCGGAGCACTTCTTCAGTTAATCCCATTCCTGCGAGGATATCCCTGATATCACGGTCGAATGTGGTATCGATCACTTCAGGAGCATCGCTTTTTTCTGCCACCGGGCTGTCTGAGAGTTTCATGTTAATCCACTTTTTATCCTGTTCATCTTATAAGGGTTCCCATCTGAATTAAATATAATACAACCACGGTCGATATAAACAGCAGTACCAAAGCCATGCCCACCAGCTTATTGGCCCGTGCAATATCTGCAGCCACAGGCAGACCAAAATTTCCACCGAGCACATAATGCCCCTGTTTTTCCAGCCGTACTCCCAGTGCCCCCGCAGCCGAGGCCATGGGCCAGCCAGAGTTTGGTGAGGAAGTTTGCCCCCGGTCCTTCAGGCATGTCCTGATTGTATTTACCGGACTTCCTGTAAACACCGCACCTGCAACAATAAATATCAAGGACAACCTGGCAGGTATCCAGTTGAGGATGTCATCAAAACGGGCAGATGCCCATCCCAGTTCAACAAATTCCCTGTTCCTGTATCCTACCATTGAATCCAGGGTGTTCACGGCCTTGTACGCAAGAGCCCCTGGCAGACCCAGGATGAGATAAAAAAACAGCGGCGACAGGATCGTGTCCACAAAATTCTCAGAGACCGACTCGATCACTGCTGATGCCATATGTGGTTCATCCATACCGGCCGTGTCCCTGCTCACCAGTGCCTTCAGGTCATCCCGCGCTGAATCCGGATGGCCCGATACCAGTCCTGTCATGATCTGCTTTCCGGAAGCAAGCAGCATCCGAAACGAGAATGTGGATTTCAGGAAATAGGCCATTAGCAGCAATGTAATAGCTTCGGGTAGAATGAATTGTGAGCTCACAACCAGCATACCTGCCAGAAAGGATGCACCTGTCATAGCCGCAACCATAAACACCCCGAAAAACCTCTTATACTTAAACCCGGTGGCCAGACCCTGGAGGGATTTTATACCCTTCCCCATCCAGACCACAGGGTGGATAATACCTGGCGGTTCACCGAACAGGATATCCATCGTAAAAGCCAGCACCAGTACCGCAATACTGTGGGTAATGATAACATCCGGCATATTCATAACAGGGGTTCCATTACTTTCTTCCAGATGTCCTTGATATCTTCAGGTTTACCATCGCAGGCCATCAATGCTTCAAGGATGAGGTTGGCAACTTTCGGGCGGTGTACCAGGTCGCACCCTTCACAGCTCCACACCTGCCCGCCCGTTGACCTGTCGACCATATGACCTCCGGTCCTTTCGTCATTACAGGGGTAGAAAGGACAGAAACAGAATGTACAGTCCTGGCCCTCAAAATGGCAGGGATAGTATTCACAGTTGGTCCTGCTGGCGATCTTACCCTGGTGCAGGGCCTCATCGATCTTCCTCTCTGCCAGTTCATTGCCCCACTGGGTGACCGATTCGGCCAGGGCATCTATCAGTTTCTGGTTATCTTCCCTGGTCCTGACCGCCACCCTGATATAGTCCCTGCCAACCCGCCTGAATGATCCACAGTCCCGTATCAAGATACCAAGACTGCGCATGCGCAGGTCGATCTCCCTGGAATCCATGCTGAAATCCCGTATCCTGACCATGATGAAGTTGGTATCGCTGGGCAGCGGGTCAAAACCCCTTATAAAGGATAGATGGTTCATCAGCCAGTCCCGTTCAGTACGGATCAACTCCCTTGAACGTTCGAGGTATGAAGGGTCAGCAGCATGTTTTTCCAGCAACCAGGTACCCAGGGCCGTAGATATTGTACCCAAATTCCAGGGTATCCTGACATTTTCCATCCGGTTTGCCACATCAGGATGTGCAATAGCATACCCGATCCTGACCCCGGGAATGGCAAATACCTTAGTGAGGGAACGCATAATTATAATAAAGGGGTTCTCGTTGACCTTCGGAGCCATGCTGTGATCGGGGTCAGCGAGTTCGATGAATGCTTCATCGATTATCAGGAATGTTTCATTTTCCTGGCACTTCAGGGCCAGTTTTTCCAGTTCCGGCTTTGGGATAAGTGTGCCGGTCGGGTTGTTCGGGTTGCAGATGAACACAGCTTTTGACGCAGCAAGCATCTCATCTGTAATAAACCCGATATTACGGTACACGTCCCTGTACTCGATGTGTTTTGGTACTGCACCCATAAGTTTGATGTTTAGCTCATATTCACCAAAGGTAGGTTGGGGCAGTATCACAGTATCACCCTCATCCAGTATGGTCTCGGCTATTAGTCTTACCAGTTCACAAGAGCCGCTGGCAGGAACGATGTTTTCGGGGTCCACTCCCGCAAATCCGGCAGCTGCCCTCTTAAAATCCGGATAACGGTTGTCAGGATACCACTCAATATCGTTAATTGCATGTATTGCAATTTTTTCGATTGCCTCCATATCAGGTGGACCTAAAGGGTTGAAGTTGGCACTGAAATCCAGTAATTCAGTCATGTTTTGCCTGGCATTTTCTGCAAACCGGCCGCCATGAGTACATTTTTGGATTTCGGCTGCGGTTTTTCTTAAGGATCGATCAACTTGACTCACAATTCCGAGAATGGGGTGCTTTACTCATAACCATTTCGCATTCAATGTCAAGATACATACACAATTTTATTTCTGGTTCACGAAATAGATTTATATTGAAGGAGACCATATAGTCTTTAAGGGGATTAAAATTAAAGGGAGTCGATATTAGTGAAAATTCGAGTTGTAAGTTCAAAGGACGAAATTAGCACATTGGATCCAGATGAAGAGATAGTACACCTGGCTTTCAGGCCTTCCAATAAGGATATTTTTACCCTGGTCAATACATGTCCCGGGCTCAAGGCACTTCACATTCCAGGTTCATATAAAAAGACTGTTTCCAAGTCTATTGGAATGTTCCTGGAAATGCAGAATATCCAGCTTATGGAAGGCGATGTATGGGGACACCGCAAGGATATTAATGAATACTATGAGATCAAGGCGAGTATCATGGACATGATCAGCGAGATGAAGAAGGAAGGAGTTTCTGAAAAGAATATACACAAAAAAATGACTAAGGAGACTCGACTAAGTTCTGATCTTATCAGCTTCCTTATAAAAAATTGATCTGATACTATCTATCTGGTAATATACGTCTGGTAAATAATAACGGACTCGCCGCGATTCGAACACGGGTCCGCGGGTATCTACACCGTCCGCCGGTTTTGGCGGTACGGTCCCGAAGCCCGCTAGGATATCCTGGCTACCCCACGAGTCCGCAACGTGTTTTGATAGAAATACAACGTATTTTGGTAAAAATACAACGTATTTTGATAAAAAACATAATAGAGGGTAGTAAATCCATCTAAGCGAGTGAATCATATAAAAAGTTATTCACAACAGCCATATCCAAGTTTTTAAGTGTCATCTGTATAAATAACAATTCATGAAACCTGCCGGAAATATCCATGATCCCCTGCACGGGCATATTCCCATAAGCCGCCTGGAGTCTCTTCTTATCGGGACCCGTGAGATGCAGCGTCTGCGGCGTATCCAGCAGTTAGGGCTTGCAGATATTGCATTTCCCGGTGCCAACCACACCAGGTATGAGCACAGCATAGGTACTATGTATGTGGCAAACCTTATCGCACGGACCCTGGGACTGGATGAAACTGAAGTGCAGAAAGTAAGGGTGGCTGCATTGCTGCACGATGTAGGGCATTCCGCCTTTTCCCATTCTGTGGAGGCAGTACTGGCAAGGAACCCGGATTATATGCCTGTGATAAACGGGATACGATTTTCCAGCCATGAAACATTCACGGCCCACATTATTACAAATAATTTCCCGATGTATGACAGCATAGCCGATGAGGTAGTATCCCAATTTGGGGTTGATGCCAACGTTTTCTTCAAAGAGGTCTCTGCAATGGCTACAGGGGATGTTGAGAATTCAGGGAAACCTTACCTGTCCCAGATCGTGTCTGGAGATATCGATGCCGACAGGATCGATTTTCTCATGCGTGATTCATACCATACAGGCGTGTCCCTGGGACTGATCGATGTGGAGCAGATCGTCGGCAGCCTGACCCTGGATGACGACCGCAT
>JAUVLO010000063.1 GCA_030600695.1 Methanosarcinales archaeon
ATCCAGGCTTGATGGCGTAAAGGAAGTGAGGATAACCACAGACCTTGGTACTGATATTGTTTTTGAAGTGGAAGGATGCGACTGGAGGGTTGACCACGGTATCTGCCATGAGCCGGGTTCGTCCAGTAACCTGCCTGCCGGTGAAGTGTTCGTGGCCCCGAAAGGCGGCAATGGTGTTTTCGTGGTGGACGGTTCCATGGGCGGGCTTGGGATACTGGACTCGCCCCTGAGCATCAAGATCGAAGACGGGCAGGCCACTGATATTACGGGTGAGTCATCTGGTAAGTTCATTGGAATGATCGATAGTGTTGGACCACCGGGCCGCAACCTTGCAGAACTGGGTATAGGTATCAATCCGGCGGCCAGGCTCATCGGCAATGTACTTGAGGATGAAAAAGTGGCTGGCACCGTCCATGTGGCCCTGGGTGATAACAGCACCTTTGGCGGGAACGTGGTTGCTGGCATACACCTGGATGGTATCATTACCAGACCCACTGTATATCTTGATGGTGAACCCATGCAGCTTCCAGGTTGATGTGATAGCTGGGCATTAGTCATCGGTTAAGGAGTTTGACTGACTCGATATGACTCGATATGTATCGTTTTCCAAATAACCAATGATTTTTTATGATTAACCAATTTAGTTTGAATAGAACACAGATGACACGGATTATACGGATTTTCACGGATTTATTTTCGTATCCGCGCGCATCCGTGTCATCCGTGCAATCCGTGTTCTATCACAATATTACTCTTAACCGATGACACATGGATAGCTGGGAAATAATTCGTGCTGATATCTGGCAGGACCTTGATAAGTAGATATCATGGATAGTAGACATCAGGGACAGTGAACATATCAGGAATAGTAGATATCAAGGGCAGTGAATATATCAGGGACAGTGGACAGTGAATCTCAGTATAGACCAGTGATATATACCTGTGTGTTGATGTGGAAATTATTTCGGGAAAAGATAGTGGAAAAAACAAGATTTAGGATTCATATAAATAATTTAAAGTTGATAAGATACACATTAAATAAACGAACAAACAGGGGCACTTCCTTATGGTTGAAAAAAATCTGATAATCCAAAGCGCAGTAAATATCGCCGAGGAGATATCTGCGTCTGCCATAATAATAATGTCAAACGAACTGCCCCTTGATATCGATACCAGTATTCCTGTCCTGTTCGCTTCCACATCTGCAATGATGGCTGCCGATCATCTCCTTGAAGCAGGGAATGTGGAAGAAGGAAAAGATTCCACCAGGCGGCTCCAGGCCATCTCCGAGACCCTTTATTATAAAGGAACAGCAGGGTCAGAACGCATAAGTGATGCTTCAGCTATTGCATTTATTGCCAACATACTGGCAGCAGACCACGTAGTGGGCATCGTCTCACACGACGAAACAACCAGTATTGTCGTGCATGACCTGAAGTCCAATCCTGTAGTAAAAGAACTAAGGGCATGCTCGGAACGGGTCAACCTGAATATACTGAAATCAGTCATGATGATCGCCATGGACCTGGGCGCATACGGCAGGGAAGGAAAGCCTGTAGGTACTGCTTTTATAATCGGTGACATGGAAGAGGTAATGAAACGTTCCCACCCGCTTGTGTTGAATCCCTTTTTTGGCCATCCAAAAGAAGAACTCAATATCCGCGATCCTGTAAAATGGGAAACCGTTAAAGAGTTTGCCCAGCTGGACGGGATATTTGTATTGGACAGCCACGGATATATCCAGGCAGCCGGCCGGTATCTGGATGTTGATGCCAGGGAAGTGGAGATGGTTAAAGGCCTGGGCGGTCGGCACGCTTCAGCCGCGGCCATCACGCGGGACACGGAAGCCGTAGCAGTCACTACATCAGAGAGCGATGGCGTGGTCAGGGTCTACAAGGATGGTATCCAGATAATCGAGATCGATCCCAGGGCCTCAAAAGTATCCCGATACAAGTAGGACTGGTGTCAACATACCATGGTAAACAGAATACTGAACATTCTACTCCTGACTGCCCTGATAATGATGGCATTCACCACCAATGGATGTCTGGAAAGTAAAGACCCGAAACAAATTGAAATTGACCAGGGTGATTTTTCTGCATATGAATTTACAGTCCCGGAAGGTAAATTCACCAATTCATCTACATTTTTTTTGTATCCGAACAAGACAGTGAGGGCTATCTATACTGTTGTGAACGCACCAAGGCTGGAGGTAGTGGTGCCAAAAGACATTTCAAGTACCAAGTCTGAAAAGGGACCAGGGATCGAGAATCTGGTGATCATTGGCAATACCGGCGGCTCAACGGTCTTTTCAGGTATTAATGAATTTTCAAATATCTCCCACAATGTATCATATTCTGAATCCAGGGGCAATAAAAATATACAGTTCGAATTTGCAGACACCATCAACGGTTATGTCGCTTATACTTATTACTGGGAACAAGGCCAGTTCTACCATATCCTTTCCAGGAACGAGACCGTCAACGTGGTGCTGCCCCAGGGTTATGATACAGGCAATATGATATTTGGCTTACCCAAACCAAAACCGGACACCAAACAAATTGATGATAAGAACAGGATATGGCTGGTCTGGGATAATCCCAATCCAAAACATCGTTTCATCTTTGTGAAATATTACAAGTCATCACTACCTACTATAATGGGATTCGTGGGCCTGGTGCTATTGGTGGCGGCTTTTGTCACGGCAATATATTTCAAAAATGAGATACGTAAGTTACGGAAAAAACGGGAAATTATAGATAAAGACCAGGAATAATGATCAGATCACGAACTCCATGCCGTCCATACCCAACGGCCATTCTTTGACGGCCTCCCCATGGGGCGGGAACATGTGGCTGATATGGGTGAACACCACTTTTTTGGCACCGAGCCGTGCGGCAAGTTCGGCGGCTTGCCTGGCGTTCATGTGTTTGACCAGGTTGATGCCGGGGGGAACGATGGCATCTATTATCATCAGGTCTGCATCCCGCATGATATCCTGGCTGGTCTCAGGTATATCCTCGTTGGTATCCCCGGTTATCACTACTTTCCTGTCGCCCTGCCGGATCATAACACCCACCGCTTCCTTTAGTGGCGGGTGATTGACAGGGAACAGGGTGAACTCAAGACCCGCTAATTCGAAGGGTTCCATGGGCATTACCTCATTCCTTACTGGTTTTAGGAATCCCAGATATTGCAGGATATACTCCAGGGTATCTTTCAGCCCGTATACAGGGACATGGTTCTGGACACGGTGAAAATCACCAAAACCCGCATAATGGTCATAGTGGGCATGGGTCCAGATAACGGCATCAACATGATCCAGTCCATGGGCTATCATCTGGTATCTCAGGTCCGGGCTGGTATCTACCAGCACCTTCCCCCCAGGTCCCTCCACTAATACCGAGAACCTGAGTCTCTGGCTGGGACCGCCATCAAGTGCGTCCTGGCAGGTAGGGCAATGACATCCGATCTTAGGTGTCCCGATAGCATCCCCTGTGCCCAGCAGTATGACTTTCATATTTCTTCTTCAGCTATGTATTTTAGCGAAGTCCTCTTGTTAAACTCGCCTACTGCCCGGACCAGGTCGTCCTGGTCTAATGCCATACGGTCGGTCATCAGGGCGTTCAGGACACTTTCCCTTATCACCAATCTCAGGTCAGAACCTGAATAACCTTCTGTTATTGCTGCGATCTCTTCAGTATCGAACTGGCCTTCGATCTCACTTACGATGATATTCAGGATATCCTGGCGCATCTCCTTATCTGGCAACGGGAAATCCAGGATATCATCAAACCGTCTCCATGCGGCACTATCTAGGAGCTGGGGGTGGTTAGTGGCACCGATCAGCAGGACCCCGTGCTTTACCAGGCTGATCTCGTCAATGGCCTTTAGCAGGGAGTTCACGGCCCGTTTCAGGGCTGCGTTCTCGTCAGATGAGCGGGTCTTGGCCATGAAATCGAATTCATCAATGAACAGGATACACGGACTCATCTTTTTTGCCAGATCGAACACCCGGTCGATGTTCTTGGCAGTCTCGCCCAGGTACTGGTCAGTGATCATGGATAGCCTGACCTCCAAAAAGGGCAGCTTCAATTTAGCTGACATGGCCCTGGCAGTGGAAGTCTTACCAGTGCCTGGCGGGCCCACGAATAACAGTTTCCCTACCTCAATAAGGCCTATCCTTTTCAGGTAGTCCTTGAACTGTATGGCCTTGGCCATCTTTTCCACTTCGTCCTTCTGGTCCTGGTTAAGTACCAGCATATCAAGGGTCTGGTCAATCTCCTCAGGCACAGTTATATGTACAAGTTTAAGCAGGTCTCCAGCACCCTTTTCAGTGCTGATATGCGCTATAAGTGAATCAACCCACTCCCGGCTGACCTCTTTTGGCTCATTTTGTCCAGTTGCTGCCTCGTAACTTACATCCAGGGAATCATAATTTTCATAAAAATGTGCAAGTACCGGATTGTTCTTGATATATTCCACTCCATGCTCCTGTTTGGCCAGCCATTTGACAGCGATGTCAAAAACGGTAGGTCTTATTTTCTGCCCGAACTCCTCATATTCCAGGAATGGTAAGGAACTTGCAATCTCCCGGGGGTCATGAATATCAAGAAGTTCTTCCAGGTCTTTGGCAGTGACATTCATAGGCCTTAGTACCGTTTTTTCCTTGATATCCCAGTAATGCTTCCTGAGTTCAGAGGGGAGGTCGTCTGCTTTCAAATCTTTGGTCCTGTTATATATCTCGGCTGTCAGGACCAGGGCGGTAATTTCCAATTTTTTATCATGCATCAAGCATCAAATCCAAATTATAAAGTAAAAACTCTATATGGGTTGTAGTAAAGGAAATAATTATCGAATCATTCCTGGATG
This sequence comes from Methanosarcinales archaeon, assembly GCA_030600695.1. Classification (GTDB taxonomy): domain Archaea; phylum Halobacteriota; class Methanosarcinia; order Methanosarcinales; family Methanocomedenaceae; genus Methanocomedens_A. The sequence goes on from JAUVLO010000063.1 coordinate 4,873, forward strand.
ATTGAAAGAAATAATTCTCGAACTATTCCCGGATGATTGAAAGAAATAATTTTCGAACTATTCCCGGATGATTCAAGAAAAAAAGGAAAAAACAGGACAACTATAAAGTAGAAACTTTTTCCAGTAATTTATTACTGAAGTGTTGTCCCTGCAATGTGGTAATATTATACAAATACTAAATAAATATAATCTGTAAAATTACAATAAATATTTATTAGCTGCTTGTTTATTTTATATGTTTATCTCATCTTGTGCTTTTTCTGCAAGCTGGTTCATTCGTACAGACGTCCTTCCAGTACCTGAAAATTCGTCATCTGAAATCACACTTGCAATTTCGCCACCTAATACAAAAATGGCATGTTTGTGCTCAGCTTTACTCCTATGAACATGAACCGGACTTATACCCAGGTTATCATAAATATTAAAACCATTGTCCGATCCATTTTCTTCAAAGTACTTTTTCATCTGCGTCATTAGAGTGTGAAGCTGGATTAGTTCCTCTTTGTGCATTTATTCCCATCCTCCAATACTTAACAGTTGATGTGGTCTACGCGTATCTTCCACATTCCTCTTAATCCTTGTACTGACCAGTACAAAAAGGGTTTTGTAGGAATGTGACTTCCTATCAATCTACCTTATATTTTTCTATTTAATTTTCATGATTAATTTGAAAAATCACCAAACGCAAGATTAAAACATATTGTTTGCTATTAACTCCAATAGATGCCATATGCAGTATATGACCGGGATGCATTTGTAACACGCACTGGTCTGGGTCCTGATATGAAAGTGCTGAATATCGGCCCGGATCATATTACGGCAAGCCAGGTTGCAAGAAGTGTGGAAACAGCCGCAGCTGTTGCTGTTCCGGATATCGGGCAGGCCCGGGGCATACGCAGCATATCAACAAACAAAGTGGCCCCTGTCGTCACAAAATACAGCCATCAGCCCTTCAAGGGCAATTGCTTTGACGTTATCTTCTCATACCATGCCGTGAACTACATCCAGCCAGGCGAGGTCCCGGGACTACTGAAAGAGGCAAATCGTATTTTGAAAGAGAACGGCAGGTTTGCATCAATGGTCTGGTCGCTGAAACCCACCAATAAGGCCCAGTCATCACATTTGATGCTGCTTGGGATTCTTGAGAAGCTGGGGATGTTATATTTACACCAATTTGATGAGATATCCAGGTGGCTGGAAGGAGCAGGGTTTGAAGAGATAACTATGGAACTGGTGAGCCGAAATATACCAGTTCCTGATAAGTGGGTACGTACACATTTGAAATGGCTGGAACGCTGCACGGACGAATATCCAGGAAAAAAGGTAACTGTCTCCCCAGATATTGACAAAGCAATTGAGGATTATAAAACACATGTGAAGGAATACGGTGAGGAATTACTGCCTTCCATACAGTTTACGGCCCGGCGTAGTGCAGTGCTCTTGGGTATTGACATTCTATAAGGTAAGTGCCCCACTATGTAAATGCCTTATAATGTAAGTGCCCTTTAATGTAAATGCAAAAATTGAAGTATGAAACTCACAAATAAGGAGCTTATAAAATAAAACGAGGATTTAATTTTGTTTCCAACTAAGAAAGTACAATCCCTGATAGGTCAGAAGATCCAGGTTGAAATGAAAGGGGGCAAGCATGTCCTGGAAGGCACTTTAGAAAGCGCCGATGAATATCTAAATATGCACTTAACAAGTACGGTTGAGATTGTTAATGGTGAAAAATCGGCTTCATTGGGGTCTGTGGTATTGCGGGGTAACAATATTATTCTCATCAATCCGGTTGAGAATTAGGGTTCCCGGTTAATGTTAAACATGAAAAGGTGGTGTGCTGTACTTTTATGCCAGATGAAGAAGAAATGATCGAACTGATTAAATCCAACAGGGAAGGCATCCTGCAGAGCGATGTCAGGAAAAACCTTGGGATAGACAGCAAGAAGTGTTCAAGGCTTGTCAGTAAACTGATGAAAAAACACCAGATACGCAGGGAGCCTGAACTGGCCAAGGGCAGGAACACTTTCAGGTTGTATCCCCTGGTATTTGCTGGTCCCAGTGAAAAACATAAAAAACTTCTTGCTAAGGGTAAGTTCAGCCCATGTACTGGTTGTACCATGGATTGTGCCCCTGAAACCTGCCACCTGCTAAACGAGTGGGTATATGCCGTTATTGAAGAAGAATCCTGAAGGCTGTATCCACGGCAAGCCGGGGGCTCTTTGCCGTTACTACTCCTTCAATATCCCATCCGCCTGCAAGTGACACTACGGTTTTTCCCAGTTTCAGGCCCAGGGCGATCTCGCACAGGGTTCCGTATTCTCCTGCCACTGCTACCAGGATGTCTGATGAGCCTACTACGATGGCGTTCCTGGCATGGCCCATGTTTGTTACTATTACTATGTCCACGTAGGGGTTGGCATCTTCTTTGTGTGAGGTGGGCACTATCCCCACTGTTGTCCCGCCGGCATCTTTTGAACCCTGGCAGGCAGCTTCCATGACACCGCCCAGGCCCCCGCATACCAGTACCGCACCCCGCCTGGCGATCTCCTGGCCGACTATGTATGCTGCTTGTGCGTCTTCCGGGGTGCATGTGCCTGCCCCGATGACGCCTACCTGGAATTTTTGTTCTTGTGTCATGATATGTTATATCCTGCGCTGGGGGTAATGAAATTATCGTTCATTTTGGAGGGGGAATTGTTTGATCTCTATTATAATTCAGGCGCAATTGAGTCATGGACCTCTGACTCAAGTCGGGGGCATCTGGAGGATGCATGAGAAGAAATAAATATAAAAAAAGGGCACGAGAATATAAACCTTCATGATGGTATGAATTCTAAATTGGGATGGAAAGAGGGGATTGAGTTAATTCCAATTATCAAGAATAAAAATTGGTTTTGAAACCAAAAGGATAAATACATCTCCTCTTTTTTCTCAAATGGTGTTCTATGGATATCTTCCATAGATTTAACTAATATAATACCATCATTGTAATTATGATAATCATGATGGAAAAAATACAAAGGTTTAAATAGATTTTATTCAAACTTATTGTTCCAATCTATCAATGAGGTAATAAGTGGTCTCACCGGAGTTATGTTCTCAAAGTATTATATCGACATCTATAAAAGTCAATGAGGAATAATAATAATGATACCGTTAGTATAGCCTATGGTGAGGGAGGAAAATAATCATGACAGGAATGGAAAAAATGATGGGAATTGCTCCAATCGGTAAAATTCTTGAGTGTGATGAGGATTTAGAACGGAGATTAAGTAAAGTGCCCGACGGTGCTCCTGTTGGGGTATACTTCAAAGAAATCGATGCTTGGGAAAAAATTGCAATTTCAAAACATAGAGAAGCGGAGCAAAAATCAAAATCTTGTAAATTAGAACCTCGGCAATATATCGTTTAGATTTTGTTCAATTTTTGTATTAGAGTAAGCGCATGGTGAATTTTGACATTCATGAAGAAGCTCCCCATTTAGATACAATCCTCGAAAAGGTCTATTCTGGGAGTTTAAAGCTCAGTAGGATAGTGGAGGGAGCTCATGATATAAACTGGACAAAAGAACATGAGTTATTCTATTCTGAGCAACCAAAATCACAACCGTTTGTTAAAAGGCTGTTTTTTAAGGATGGAAAAAAAGCATATGGTTTCGTTCATTTAAGGCCCGTCTCGGATTGTTCGAAAGTTACTGAAACATATCTGATCCCTCCAAAAGAAATGAATGGTAATCAAACACATTATATCAAGTGTTTGAGTGGGTTCGAAGAATATGGCGAACATGTTGAATGTGTCCCCTTCATAATGCCAGAAACTATATTTGGGATGTGCGCTCATGGTTCGATATGGATATGTCTAAAAATTCTTGAAAATTGGAGTACAGGAAAAACAAAGTCACGTAATATACCATTTATACAAACACTCGCCAGTGGACGACCTTTCGCTGACCACCAGGGATTATTTTTTGTTCAAATTGCAAGGCTTCTCAGAATGTGCAACTGTAACTCGTTCTATACAATTAATAAAGACCATAATTTAACTGATGAGAATATGTTATTTACATTATATTCGTATGTTGAATCTGGACTTCCAGTTATTATAGGCGTTGATGTAAAAGATTTAAATTGGTGGAATACAAATGAAAGCGGTTACCATTCGATTGTCGTAATTGGACATACAATGGATAATGGAAGTGTAAACGGTTTTATTGTACATGACGAATCTACGTATCCTTATCAAATTTTGACACATGATGAACTCCTTAAGGCATTCCATACAACTAGTGAGATGCCGGATAAAATACGTGAATTTGTTGTTGCAGTGCCTCCTGAAGTCGGGTTGAGTTTTGAGATTGCCCTTAAAGAATTTTATGGTTTTTATGAAACATTAGACAAGCTACAGTTAATAGAATGGGATTCTAATAAGATAGAATCTATAAGACCAATGTTGGTTTCTTCAGATGAACTATTTTCTCTTGTTTTTACCGAGGCATCGATTAAAAACCATGAAGATAATATAGGCTTGTTAATTCAAATGATGAGACTCTTTGAGTCCAGAACGTATTTGTGGGCTATTTTCTTTTATCAATCGGCAGCAGAACGTTCAGAACAAAGAAATGTAGGTTTTTATTTAAGAGATTCAACGTTAGAATCAGATTTACGACTTATCTTTTTAAAAGAAGAAAAGAAGATATTATATTCTTTAAAGGGTCAGTTATTCGATATTAAATATGATAAAAGAGGGACACCTAGAAAAAAGAAGATAAAAATCTAATAAAAATTGGTTCGTTATTTTTAAATCAACTTGTTTAGTTAGAACAACCAAGTTTTGACAGCCCTCCCGAATAGCCAACAACTTGACAGAACCCAAATCTCTTTTCTGTGCCTGCCTTCTGCAAAATTGTGGATGCATGAGAACAAGCGCGTGTTGCAGTCACCAGTATACCCCGGACAAGATGTAACGTGGCCTGTATAGCGATTTTCAAGACTATTGAGACTGTCCAACAATTCAAATCCAGACGAAAAGAATGTGCAAATAGGGGTTCAAATTCAAAAAAAAGGATTATCTTGAGGTCAAACACAATTGTGGGACCGCCCCCCCACTACAAAAAAATCATTAATGTGCAATATTGCTGTAATACATACACTCATCCTTTGAAAAGATAGGTATCTCGCAATTCCCGCCCACAATACCATCCAGTCCCCTCACAACCACAGCAGGAATCCCCTCTCCCGCCTCACCCATGATTAACTGCGCCGCAGATACCAGATTATCAGCCGTGGCCTTGCTGGTAATAGTAAGCTCCTTCCCGAACAGGTCCCTGCTTCCCCGTGCATCCTCCACAGGACGCAGGCCCGAACAACCCAGTGCTATCCCCACACACCCCAGCCGCATAGGCTGCGTACGGCTGTCACCAACAATGACACCCAGGCGGCAGCCAAAGGCTTCCTCAAGCTGTTTCCTGATACGATCAGCACTTAATACCGGGTCCTCCGGCAGCAGCACCACACAATCGGGCGGTGCGTTGGAACCATCTATTCCGGCATTGGGCGACAGGTTACCCTTGGTAATGGTGAGTACTGCGCCAGGCACGCCCCCGATGACCTCATCGCACTCCCCAAGTATCAACTCCATCTCCCTGGGGTCAACAGCATACTTAAGCCCCAGTTCAGCGGCCTTTTTCCCCACTTCAACATCATTCAGGTCAAACAGCCTGCCTTCGGCAGTGGCCACAGCCGATTCGGCCAGCACCACGACATCACTGTCCATGATAGTCATACCGCTTTCCCCGATTGAGCTTATGAGCACGCTGCCCATATCATCACCCGGCGTGATCAGCGGCGTCTTTATTCCGAATAATTCAAGTTTATCTGGCATGACCATCCATTTTAGTTACTATTATTCCGGGACTTTTTATTATTTTCTGGACGATCTGGAAAACCGCCGAGTACGCAGAGGGACGCAGAGAAAAATAACAACCCTCTGCGATCCTCCACGTCCTCTGCGGTTAATTACGATCATTTATCATTCAATGGAGGTATGCACATGACTGTTACCATCACTGCCTTGTGGGATCAACTTTATTTTTCAGACACGGATTTACACGGATCTACATGGATTAATGGTTTTAATAACAGTATTAATATATTTCAGCCGGAGCACCCCACCCATATCCACCGAACCCACTTCCCGGAGGTGCCCACCTGACCACCATAACCGCTATCCTCCCCGCATTCAACGAAGAGATCAGCATAGGCTCTGTAGTCCTGCGCACCAGCCAGCACGCAGACCGGGTGCTGGTCATCGACGA
>JAUVLO010000001.1 GCA_030600695.1 Methanosarcinales archaeon
TTTTATTTGAATATTATATGTGTTATAATTATAGATTTTATATTAATGAATGTTAAAAATTATCATTACCATATGTTGTAGTTTAGGCCGTAAGCATGTCCCAGCCTGCCAGCATAGATGGAGTAGCTTTATAACATCAAAGGAGTGGCGGCGTTCGAATGAATGCACTAATTGAGAGAATAACAGGAATTGCAACTGCCTGTGGTTGCGGATGCCCCTTTACATTAATTCACACAACTGTCTACAATATTGTTCTATTCAATACATATCCGATAATTACCAGCAAAAATATATCAGGCACCCCGCCAGATATTGAGCCTTTTGTAAGTTTGACACTTACCATTCCCATGAATATGCCAGGCAGCATTGTACTTCTCAACCTTAGTGTGTTGGTATCCACTTCAAAAAGTATGGTCTAATGCAAGATTAATGTAGACACAGATTTCACAGATTACACTGATTTTCACAACCACTATCAATCTGTGTAATCAGTGTAATCTGTGTCTCAAAATTCAGAGCACTATGAGCAATTACCATTTAATTTGAAGGGCATACGTATGTCGTAAAAATTCACATCAACAGAGAAACCGCTTTTTCCCATCATGGGAAACTCAATCTGGGTTAGTAGATTGGGCGAAATCTATGATATGGAAGCAGATTTCGAGACCGGGGATTTTGAAACCCTGCAGGAGATCGTAAGCAGGCATGGTCTGGCAGATGTGAAAGCGTTCGGAATGACATGGGAAGACTGCCAGAAGTTCTTATCATGTCTCGAATACCAGGCTCATGTGATGGTTACAGAAAGTTCTGTGAATGCAGCGGTTGAAACACGAAGGTTACACTTTGACTCGATAACCCAACCCCGAGAAAACTATTTAAAGACCAAAATTCACATTATAATATAGACACATTCAAGGTGAATTTAATGGAATCAACAAAAAATGTTGCGATAAACAATGTCCATTTGAGAGAAATACAGGAATCACTCGCCAGAGATGAAATTAAAATCTCGCTCGAAGAATTACTTGATATTATTATTGATCTTTCAGCAAAAAATAAACAAAAAGTATTAGAAACCATTAAAAATCGAAGAAAAAAATCAGATTTTTTGATGAAAGAGTGGCTTTCCACCCCAATTGAGACAGATAAAACTGATGCCGTACACGACCACGATCTGGTGATATGATAATGTTTATAGACAGTGTGGTATGGATCGGGGCAAAACTAAAAAACGACCAGTGGCATGAGCAATCAGATAAAATAATCAGGCAATTTGTATCCACTTCAAAAAGCATGGTATTTTGACCGGATTTACAGGATTTACAGGATGTTGACATTGCGGTATATCCTGTCGATCCTGTTAATCCTGTCTAATAATTTTTAAATTACCCTTAGATTTAAGAGACTTTTTATTATTTCCTGGAACGGTTTATAACCACAGAGAAACAATAACGCTCTGTGTTCTCTGTGTTCTCTGTGGTTGATTTTGTTTGCCATGATCTATTTCATCCAGAATAAATTAAAAAGTCTCTTATAAGATCGTCCTGTTCAATACATATCCGATAATTACCAGCAAAAATATATCCGGCACCCCGCCAGCTATTGAACCTTTTGTGAGTTTGCCACTTACCATTCCCATGAATATGCCAAGCAGCATTGTACTTCTGAATATAAGTGTCTCGTAAAAATCCACATCAACAGAGAAACCGCTTTTTCCCATCATGGGAAAAATGTTCTGGAGTAAAAAATAATTAAGAGCTATATATATAATAAAAATTATATAAAATATTAGCTGGTACGTAAAAAGTTTACTGCCGATCTCGGATTTCACTTCCCTGTCGTTGATGAGGAAGGCTGAAAGTATTGTGAGTATCTCTTCAATCTCTCCTCCGGCCCGTATAGCACCCGAGATCATAGAAATGCCTCGTTTGATCTTCCTGGATCTGGTATTACCTGCCATAACATCAAATGCCTGGTCAACAGGCACTCCAAGCCTGAGATTTGATGCCAGCAGTTTCACATCATCGCCCATAGCTCCATAGTCATTATCTTCAAGCAGGAATATCGCCTTCACAGGCTCCATCCCGGTCTTTATATTAAGTGTCAGGTCCCGCACAAAAACCGGAAAGTTCTTCTCCTTGCTGGAAAGCCGGCGGTAATCTAAAAAACTGTTCAATGAAAGTGGGAACAGAAGCAGGACTAATATGAAAAATATATAATCGTCACCCGTGCGCTTTTCTACTAATAAAAGATACAGGAGGTAAAATGCACCGCACATGCAAAGTGCTGTTATTGCAATCATTTTTCTCATATTTTCATATCCTCAGGTATTATAGCATCTAAAAATATCAGGGATGCAACAGAGACAGAAGGTATTATTAAGTAGATCACCGCTTCCACCATGGCTTTGTTCATAAACTGTATTGGTTTAGTCCCAAGTGACTCTGAAAAGAAAGTGCTTATGATCTCTACCACGGGAAACGATATTATAAAGAGAATAGGGACAACAACTGCTATAATTATGTACATCTCGGCAAACAGGCTCAGGTTATCAACAACACGGTCCAGTTTACGGTAATGTTGGCGGATATGCATCTCAGCGGTATTTCGCAGCACTGCGCCCAGGTCACCTCCGGCTGCAAGCATGGCTGTGATATTATTCAGTGTATTGGCAAGGTCCCTTGAAGGCGTTCTCGCCGCTGCCCGCAATAAAGCCGTGCTGAGATCAGCTCCAAAATATTCGATCTCCCTGTAAATATCAAAGAACTCCTTTCGTATTTCTCCAAAGGATTCTTCTTCAGATAGGGAATGAAAAGCCTTTGATACATTAACACCGACCACAACCATTATAGAAATATAATTCAGGGCATGGGGAAGTTCCTTATTAATTTCGGAAGTACGGTTTGAAACCTTCCACATAGGATATATAAAAAATAACAGTACATATAAAGGTATTATAAGAAACAGCAAACCATTGCTGAATAAATAATAGAGCACCAGGGTTACTGATATGACAGGTATACCTATCAGCACCCCCATGGATACATACTGGCCCGGCGTCATCCCAATTCTAGCGTGCTCCAGGGGCTGTTCCAGGAAATTCTTATTTCTATCAATGGGCTTGCCGACCAGTTTGTAAATGCTGTGATGGATCATAAGTTGTCTTGGTTACAGTAATAGTTTGAAATCATTTCTGCCACATCATAGACATTGTTTTTGGACATTTCCCCAAGCATTACAGCTTTTTGTTTCAATTGCTCCTCAATCTCCCGTTTATCCTCACCAGTTCTCCTGGCTATGCATGTAAGCTGGTTGCTCTCCCATCCCAATCCCACGTTTCTTGCCCTTTCAAGTCTGCTGTTTTCATAATATTCAAATCCTGTCTGTGGATCCCATTTATATACAGTTTTCAGTTCTATACCATCTCCATTTTTTACAATCTCTGTTATGCTCTTGGTACGGCGTTGAAGAGAGCCGTCTTTGCCATGCACAGTGATCTGGTGGCAGAGGCAGCCAATGTTGGAAATAAGTGGAAGAGGAATGCTCATGGGAGGGGATGTGAGCCTGTCTATCACGTCTGCTGCACTCGAAGCGTGAATGGTTGATAGTGCCAGGTGGCCTGTTGAGATTGCCTGGAACAGCGTATTTGCCTCTTCACCGCGTATCTCTCCAAGGATCATATAATCAGGTCTCTGCCTCAAAGACGCTTTGAGCAGGTCGAACATTGTTATCTCTCCCTGCTCACCGCTGAAAGAGGTGCGTGTTAACAGCTGGGTCCAGTTTTCATGAGGTAAGCGTATCTCAGGTGTATCCTCAATGCTCACAATCTTCTTTTCAGGCGGTATAAAAAGGGAGAAAGCATTTAACAAAGTAGTTTTCCCGCTACCAGTCTCACCAAAAACCATTATGGAAGACTTGTATTCGATCAGTGTCCACAGATATGCCAGCATATCAGGTGATATGGTTCCATGCTGAACAAGCTCCACAGGACTCATAGCACTTGGTTTAAATTTTCGTATTGTGAAGGCAGAACCTTTCTGTGTCACTTCCCTGCCATAGGTAATGTTCACACGATTACCATCCGGCATACCCGCATCCAATATTGGTTTGGCCACTGATACGGATTTGCCACAACGCATAGCGAGCTTTGCAACAAAGTGATCCAATGCGCCTTCTTCCTCAAAGCCCAGGTTGGTTTTTATAGAGCCGAGATATCTGTGCTGCACATAGATGGGAAGTCCAACTCCATTACAGCTTATATCCTCTATATTTACATCCCTGGCAAGGGGGTCAATGGGTCCGTAGCCTGTAAAATCACGGAGCAAATAATAGATTATGCGGTTTTTTGAAGATATCGAAACGTCTATTGCAAGTTTTTCCATTAATTCAAGTATCTCTTGTTCCAGATTGCCGTTGTTTGAGGCAAGAACTGTCCTAAGCATCCTGTTTTTCAACTGCCGGATAATTTCCTGCTCTTCAGTGGTCAGTTCGGGCTCCATAACCCAGTACATAGCATCAGGATGTCTGCTTATACTGGCATAGCAGCACTCGTCGAGCCGGCATTCAACCAAAATTGTATTTCCATCAAAGCTAACCTCGGTACACGTGGGAAGATTGGAGATTTTTTCCAGCCAGGGATCTTCTAATGGCTCTTCGTTTTGCTTAGACTTTTTAAACAGCTTCTTGAGGATTGGATCAAGCCCCAAACCATTCTTCCCTGGTAGAACTTTCATCCTCTCCATTCCTCATCCCATATACTGATTTTCCTTATCTCTAAATCTACTTTAGTTATGTTGAAAAAATACCGCGAACGGTTGTACTGGTGATCGATAAGATGAACTGTAAAGTCCCCTGTATGGCTGCTGTTCTCTGAATAACTGTTAAACCTGATCCTGTGATATCCTGGCTGGGGTACAAGGTCATGTTCGATCTCTGATATAACAAGGTGCAGAGCACTCCCATTTTGCAACGATATTTCAGGAGGGTAGCTGATGGAAGGAGAGGGATATTCCTCTGCTTGCCTGTAATAAAGAGTACAGCCGTTGAAGCTGGTAGTTCTATAAATTGAATTGTTGGAGCTGTAGTTGATCTGCAGATCGATCCTCTGGTTTTCTCCACGCAGAGATCCATTATACAATCTATATTCCAGTGTCCCCTCAGTATTTGTCCTGATGGCTTCATCCAGTGAAGACAGTACATCCTTTGCTCTTTGCATATCCCCGGCTATCAACACCTCACCAAGCAGGGGAGTCGCAAAGGAGATGGCAGATAAAACCACACCTAAAGAGATGATCATGAGCAGGACTGCGGAGATGATATTGCTGGTGGCTTCTTTATTGGATACTAAACCAGATGGTTCGATATGCATCAACTCCCTGGTCATTGGTGATATAGAGCTTTAAAGCAGTGTCAGCAGGAAGTGTTGTGTGATTTATTAACAGGTACACATATCCGGTACCAACTTCGCCTTTGGATATATCGTCCATCTCATAGGTTGGATTATGGAGTGGCGTCAGGTCTGTGAGGTTGGTGGTATTGATGGTGGTGTTGCCATTTGAATAATTTGAGGCAAAATACGGGCATCCCTCATCAGTGATGTATCTTATTGATGTATTGGTTTTGTTCTCTGAAGTGAAGTAAAGTGATTTATTTGTGAAAGGATGAAAATCACCCTCTTCTCTATCCTGAAGTCTTCCCGTACTGTGGTCAAAATGAAGAGCAGCCCACTCAGGGCTTCCGTTCCCAAAGGATACTGCCCTCACTTTTACATTGGTTAAATTAAATAAAGCTTTATTTACCACAAGCACCTGTATTTCCTGGATAAAACGCTCGTCCAGGGTGGCGTTTGAAGTTATTTTGCAGTCCAGGTTGGAATCGGTATTGTAATACACATATTCCGGATAGCATACAATTTCTATTTCGGACATAAAGGTATTTAGCCTTGTCTCTGTAACCTCGGAGCCAGTGATTTGTACCTCTTCCTGCAGGTTGGCAATCCATGTATAATACGCAGCAGACGCTGAGACTGCTACTAACACCAGCATCAGCAGAGCCATTACTTCAGAGATTGCAGAGTCATTGTTGATTATTGTCATATTAATCACAAATTTATTATAATTTAGTATTACTATTATTCAGAAAAGTAATTCTTAAATGTTATAAAACTTGTCATTTTAAGAGAAATATGTGGATAATTGAAATGATGATTCGTCTACTACAATGCAACATCAATCATGCCCTTAACCACACTTATTATGAAAATATTTGGATTAAGTATATTTTTCAACATGGAAATAAAATTATTTAATATTTAATAGTTTGCATATAGTATTGTATAATATTGCAATTATACTTCCCAGTTTTTCAGTTATAGAACTATTATCAGGTTCTGTTATCTCTGAAGTCTGAGTACTATTGGACATCGCAGTTGGTGAAGGTGTGGGTGTGGGTGTAGGTGTTTGAACAGCAACATGTACAATTTCGGATTTTACTTCATATTCGCGTTCCCTGTTATCCTTAAATGTGACAGTGACAGGGGGAAGGTCAATATTATTATTATTATTCGCCCTGAGAATATAATCATTTGAATAGGTTTTACCTGGCTGGGCCACTACTTCAAAATCCAGGTCCCCGGAAACCAGCTCAGCGTTCTCTGGAATTTCATCAGCAACATATACCATTGTTACCCGATCACCGATATTTTTGACTGAAACAGTAACAGCTATACTTTTATTTTCCAATATTTCCGCAGTCTTTGTTGCATTTATATCCGGGCCGTGAATAATGATCTGGGAAGTATCAGTAAATTTTGTATAAGTGGCTCCACGATATTCAAGTACTACCCTGGCACAGGGAATGGTAAAGGTGCCCGGCTTGGTTGCTTTCATTGTATACTGGCGCAAATCCGTACTTTTTTTATCTGGGAGGGCCATGTTCCACATCAGCTTTTTACCAGGATCGGGAACCAGTTCAAATCCGGTTGGAATTGAATCATTGATCCTGATATCAAGATCGATATCCTTCAACCCCTTCACCCTGATCTCTACATTTATCCAGTCACCGGCATACATCTCTCCTGACACACATTTTGAAAATTCGAGTGTTTCATTGATCCATTGTTCAGGTGAGATTGTCGATACAGGTTCTTCTTTAAGGACATATACCTGGAATACCACATATGGAGAAGCTATGTCAAAACCTGTTATGATTTCTTTAACGACTATTTTTAACTTGTCCTTGCAAAGGATAGCCGTATTGTTGGTATGGGAATTGTTAATTGCAAGTGTGGCACCATCCGAATAGTACTCATTTTCATATATTTCCAGCAGCACCCAGTCATCCTCAAAATCAGTAAATCTACTGGGACTAAAATCCACTGCATCAATAGTATAATCATTGATGTTAACCGTTTGGCCCCAGTAAAGCGTTTTTTGACCGTGGTCGATCCATTCTGTTTCTCCTGCACACGGCTGGACTAATAAGAATAGGATGAAAAAAAATATTATAACAATTTTATCATGATTCATCATATTTTGTAATACATATTCTTGAATATGTATGTTTCGGATTGGTTTTCTATTTATCTTAATAACTATACCCCGCAGCCCTGCTGCGGTTGGGTGTGCCGTCGCAACTTTTGACTGCCAGCCGCCGCACCTGATATTCTGGCAGGCGGCAGTACCAGGATTAGAACATAAAATTAATACAACCAGTCAACCGTTTAATTTAAATACTTTACACACGATTATTATAATCGTGAGTAAAGTAAATATATTCATAAACAGAAAAAAGGAACTATCATCCTTAAATAAATTTTTTGGTTCGGGCCGGGCTGAATTCATCATTATCTATGGAAGAAGACGTATCGGGAAAACCGAACTAATAAAAAAAGCCATCGAAGGACAAAAAGCAGCATACTTTTTTGTTGAACAGGCATTAGAAAAGGACAATCTGGATTCCTTCAAAAAAATCATAGCAAAAACAGTTGACAACCCATTGATTGCAAAAGCTGACTTAACGTGGGAAGAACTATTCCGGGAAATTGCCAGAGAAGACAAATTGATCATTATTTTAGATGAATTCCCAAACCTCATATCAGGGAACAAAGCCCTTTTATCCAAATTCCAGAAAATATGGGATGAGATCCTGAAGAATACCACGATCAAACTCATATTATGCGGCTCATCGATATCAATGATGGAAAGTTACCTGCTGGACTCCAAAAGCCCGCTCTATGGAAGAAGGACAGGACAGTTATTGATAATGCCGCTAAAAGCCGTACATATACTGGACTTCGGCGTAAACTCAATTGAAGAGGCAATAAGAGTATTTGGTATTACCGACGGCATACCCGAATATATCAAAGATGTATGTTACCGGCTCGATAGTGGCGAGAAATTAGAAGAAGTATTCCAGCCGGATAAAAACCTGTATGCAGAAGCAGAAATATTAATAAAAAGTGAATTGAGGGACCCGACCAGATATTTCAAGATACTCAAGGCCATTGCCTTCGGTAATACTAAGTTTGGCGAAATCGCTAATTATACGGATTTTCCGGCACCTACAGTCTCAAAATACCTGAGCAACCTGATTAAACTGCATATTGTAAAAGAAACCTATCCGGTTTTAAGTGATAAGGAAAGAACACGAAACCGGAGATACCATCTTTCTGATAACTATTTTAACTTTTATTTCACGTTTATATACCCGAATAAATCTGAGATTATTTCTACTGATAGGGTAGCAGGTTTTGATGCTGATTATAATCGATATCTGGGCAGGATATTTGAAAAGGTCTCCGAAGAGTTCCTTGAGATGAATGCAAATAGACTGCCTTGTAAGTTCAATAAGATTGGGCGGTGGTGGTTCAAGGATAAGGAAATTGATATCATCGCATTGAATGAAAGGACGAGAGAGGTTCTATTTATGGAGTGTAAATGGAGCAATTTGAACCGGAATGATGTAAAACACATTCTTGAATTACTGAGGGAAAAATCAGGGTATTTGAAATGGAACAATGATAGACGGATTGAACATTTTGGGATAATGGCAAAGAAGATACAAAATAAGGAGATGTTCAGGGAACAGGGTTTTGTGGTGTTCGATCTGGACGATTTTTTAACGTATAGGTAAGTATATACTTTCCTGCTACTGTTTTGCCGGTGTTGCTTTCCCGCAGCGGGAACCAGTTCCCAGACATCGGCGGCGGCAAGATAGATTAGGCAGGTGAGGATGGCGGCTGTCAAGGGTTTGATGAATAGGTGCATGGGATGGGGGGGCTGAGTTAAAAAAATTCAAGGGTTGTGATTAATTACTCAATACTGTCAACAAAACCGATAAATATAATTATTGGTATGCAAATTATTATAATCATGGTACCAAAATTTATTAACCGGGAAATAGAACTGGAATTCCTGGAAAACTGCTATAAAAGTTCTTCACCCGAATTCATAGTCATATATGGCAGAAGAAGAGTAGGGAAAACCGAGCTCATACAGAGATCATTGAAGGATAAAACTGGTGCTTATTTCCTTGCTTCAAAAGATACGACACATGAAAATCTCAACGAATTCAAGAAAAGCATTGCAGAACAATTAAATATTCCCATATTCTCAAAGCTTGAATCAAATACATGGATCGAATTGTTTGAAAATCTTGTAGAATTCCTCGATGATGCTGAAAAGACAATAATTGTGATCGATGAATTTTCATACCTTATAGAAGTTGACAGGGCCGTACCATCACTGTTCCAGAAAATCTGGGACCAAATACTGAAAAACAAAAATGTCATGCTTATTCTTTGCGGCTCAAGTGTCAGTTTAATGGAAACTGAAGTACTGGGGGTAAGGTCACCACTCTTCGGGAGAAGAACAGGTCAATGGGAAGTTACACAATTACATATAGGATCAATCAGAAAGTTCCTGCCCGGGTACAATACAGAAGATGTACTTAAAACAATTTTCATGCTGGGAGGGATTCCTGCATATCTTGACAAATGGGACGACAGAATAACAGTTTTTGAAAATATGGAAGAGCATATCCTGTCGAAAGGTAAATATCTCTATGAGGAAGCAGATTTTTTATTAAAACAGGAGTTTCGTGAGCAGTGGATATATGCGCTTATACTCAAGAAACTGTCCCTGGGATATAATTCTCTTGGGAAGCTGTATTCGGCTACAAATATGGATAAGGCCAATCTTTCAAAGTACCTGAACACGCTTGAGAATTTACATATTATACGACATATCCTGCCAATTCACAAGAGAAAAGGTGGAATATACGTGATCATTGATGATTATTTTGACTTCTGGTTCAGGTTCGTGTACAGCAACAGGGGTATGCTTGAGGTAGGAAATAAGAAAATGGTGAGGGGTAAGGTTGAGAAGGATTTCAATAGTTATTGCGGGAGACGGTTTGAATATTTAGTTGAAAAAATGGTGGGGTGGAACTGTGTTGAGATTCCGTTTGAGTACACAGGAATTAATAAGTGGTGGCATAAAGAAGTTGAGATCGACCTTCTTGTTGTGAATGATGAAAGTAGGGAGGTTTTGTTTATGGAGTGTAAGTGGAAGAAGCTTACGTTGAAGCAGTCGTTGAAAATCCTTGGGAAACTTGAAATTAAGGCTGAACAGGTTAATTGGAATAAGGGCAAGAGGAGGGAGTTTTTCGGTCTTGCTGCAAAGAAGATTGCAGGCAAGGATAAGTTGAGGGAAAAGGGCTTTGTTGTTTTTGACCTGGATGATGTTTAGGGGTTATTTGTGAAATTATTATTATAATTGTTGTACAAATAATCTGTGCGAAGATAATATTGGTCTTAAAAGAGGGGATGGAATTACTTATCAGCATAATTGTGATGCAGCCCCAGTTTCCCACCCAAAAATCAAAACCCCTATCGTATGGCCGCATGCCTCCAAAATTTCTCCTATTTGTTGGTCGTAACCATCTTCATTTAATTCCCATCGATTTTAGATATCCCCTCCTTACAACGTTCTCGCTTTGAAACAACTCTAATATCGCTTTCTGCTGCGATTGAAGACTCATTAACTTAAGAAACTCGTCACCCGTACTCCCCACTGTTATTTTTCCGATTATCCCCTCTTTCAATACCTCATACACCTTTTGCGTACTTCTTACTCCAATATCAACCTCCTTCAAGCGGTTTGCGATCGTGATATCCAGCAGATACGAAAGAACGCATATTGTGTAATGTGCTCTGACATGTTTTGGCGTCCATACATTGAACGGCTGTATCTTAATGAATGATTTTACGTCTTTGAACGCCTGTTCAATCTGATTCTTGTCGAGAGCTGTGATATACTTGTATTTTTCGAGCTCCAGATGTTTAAGATTCTCATCAGAGACCATTCCCCTGTCAAAAACCAGCACTATCTCGTTATCGTTGAATTTGAACTCTGTCTTCCACTTAATCGACAAATCCTTGATCGTTTTGACATCCGCCGTGTAATCTTCAAGGATATCCCATGCAAATGGATAACCAGCTGAGTTCACCAGAAGTGAGAGAACAACTCTCTTTTTCCGAAATCCGTTGCTTTTGGTTCGCCCTGCACTCGCTAACTCGCATTTCCACCCCTCGATTCTCCATCTTATTGGGTAGTACATTCACCTGCAATCTACCTTACACATCCAATATCCACAATCCCAGGAAATTAAACCAATCCACGAATCAAGATACAAACCAAAATTACCAGACATACACACTTAAGATTTTCGCTTAAACACCACAAACTTTTAAACCACCTCCAACAATACTCCCCAATAATGTCCTCCACCAAAACCTTCCTGAAAAACTACCTCCCCACCGCCCGCAGCGTCATCACCCAGCCCCGCCGCTTCTTCCAGGACATGCCCGTATCAGGAGGCTTCATCGAACCCATGGGTTTTGCGGTCCTGACCATCTTTATCATATCGCTTTTGTTCGCACCCATCATGCTCATATCCTGGGCCCCCTATCTTTCCCTTGAGACTGACGTGGTTTTCACCCTCATCATGATGGTCGCCATGTTCCTGTACTCCATCTTCAGCATGCTGATATCCATCCCCGTAAACGCCATCATATATCACATCCTGCTCAAGATATTAAGCGCAAAAGGCAGCTTTGAAGCCACACTGCGGGTATTCTGCTACTATCTGGCGGTCTTGCTGGCAGTACTTCCCGTTGTGGTCGTAATAGTAATTATATTCTATATTGCAGAGGTCATAGGGGCGGAAGGGATTTTATTCCAGGTACTGACGCTTGTTTTAATGCTGGCCATGATGGTATCGATCATCTATAGTTTCTATGTACTATTTGTTGGATTCTCAGAAGTCCACCAAATCTCTATGATACGTGTGATACTGGCATTAATCGTCATCCCAAACGCCCTGTTCCTGCTACTGATGGCTCTTATGTTAGGTTTGATATTCATCACAGAATATATAGTCCTATAAGTGTTAGGTATCAGGATGCCAATTACTATATAAATGAGCTGGTATTGTAATACTAATGTACTTATATACTCTTAGGTATTACAATATCAATGATATGAATATCACAGACTTCACGATCCAGAATCCCTGGTGGAAGGGAAGAAGCCACATACAAGATGATAAGCACATCATAAATTTCTCTGAAAAAAAATACCAGTGGCACTCCCCGGTATTGGATGAACTGGAACCCATACCCGGCAATATATTTTCCATAAGGGGACCCCGCCAGGTGGGAAAGACCACACTGATAAAGCTCATGATACGGTCACTGCTCGAAAAAGGCATACCTGGAAATGCCATATTCTATACCTCATGTGACGCACTCATCGACCATATTGAACTCCTGAAACTCATACGCGCATACCTGGAAATGGCTGCATCAAGGAACCTGGACACAACATTCATCTTTCTCGACGAGGTATCTGGCATCGAAAACTGGCAAAAGTCAGTGAAACTGCTGGTGGACTCGGGAGAACTCTCAGGCACATGCCTGGTCCTCACCGGCTCCCACACACTTGACATCAAATACGGTTTCGAAAGGCTGCCCGGCAGGACAGGCAAACACGGCAGGGACTTTTTGCTCTTACCCCTCACCTTCAGTGAATTCGTATCCCTTGTCCGGCCCGATATCAAAGCAGGTGTTAAATCCGCCCGTTCATTGTCCCTGCATGAGATAAACCATGCGGCAACCCTGGCACTCCCCTATGAAAATGACCTGAAGGTCCTGTTCGACCAGTATCTGGAAGTTGGTGGTTTTCCCCTTGCCATAAATGAATTCTATGCAAACCATGGGATACCTGATTATATCTATGAGGTCTACACCCGCTGGGTGATAGGTGACATTGCAAAATGGGGCAAACAGGAGAAGATATTAAAGCAGATGTTGAGAACGGCGCTGCTGAAACTGGGCACAGCCGTAAGCTGGGATTCCTTTGCAAAGGATGCAGAAATAAAAAGCCATAAGACCGTCAGTTCATATGCCGAAGACCTTGAGAACATGTTCGTCCTGTTCGTATTATACCACATTGACCTCAATAAAAAAGCAGCCGACTATAGCAAGAACAAGAAAATATATTTTTACGACCCTTTCATCCACCACATGTTCAACCGGATGCTTAATTTCCGGGAAACGGAAATAAGCCCTGCACTTATAGAATCAGTGGCTGTGGTCCACTGTGCAAGAACTGCACAAAAAGCATTCCCGCAGGCTTCAGCTAATGATGTGGCGTTCTACTGGAAGAATAAACGCGAAACCGACATCGTACTGATCACAAAGGATAACCTGGTGGGTGTGGAAGTGAAATACCAGGAAAGAATATCAAAACAGGACTTTCAATCCCTGTATCATTTTAAGGAAGGTATTATTGCATCAAAGACCATGTTCAAGACAGGCGACGAGTATTCGGTCATTCCAGTACATATCCTGCTTGCAGTTCTTTAAAAAATTGGAAATTTCAGACAGGATTAACAGAATTGACAGGATACGATCCAATCCTGTTTTCCTGTAAATCCTGTCAAAATATCTGATTTTAGAAATCAGTCATAACCCTGTACTGGTCGATCTCAGCCTTTTGCATATCTTCCAGGAATACCTCGGTAGCCAACCTGACATCCTTGGCCTTGGTAATGGCCCTGCCCACTACTATGATGTCGGCTCCGGCAGACGTGGCATCGCTTACTTTCGCTGAACCCGCTTCCAGCTTGCCTATACCTCCGGCTACAGCCACCAGCAACTTGGGATGAACCTTCTTCATATCAGGAATGCTGCCCCATGCGTATGCGGTGTCCTCTGCATCAATAGCCCTGTGCAGTTCAATGATATCCGGCTTCACACTCAGGTCCTTCAGCACCTTGACCGGGTCAGGCACGTTGAGCATGTCAATACATGCATAGATGCCGGTCTTCTTTGCTTCCTTGATGGCCTTCTCAATAGTAGAGTACGGCGCCAGTCCAGATATTACAATAGCATCGGCAGTAGCATCAGCCACCATCCTGGCCTCAAGGTTGCCGGTATCCAGGGTCTTCAGGTCAGCCACAATGAACGCATTGGGCCGGGCCTCGCGTATCTTTGATACCACATCCAGGCCGTAGCGCTTGATAAGCGGCGTGCCAGCCTCGATTATCAGGTGGTCGCTCTGCGGCAACTCCTTCAATATCTTCTTCACGAAATCGATATCCGGGATGTCGATAGCCACCTGCAGGTATGGCGGGTCCCATAACCTTGTCACATTGAATCCCATTATGGGATGCATGGTCCTGTCCTTCTCTTCCAGTACGGTATCAACATCAGGGAAGCCTTCCATAGCCCTCTGCACTGCCAGCTTAGTGGCACCGTAGTTGTACCTGTATATCTTACTGTAATCCTCGGCCTGTGGATGGATGAACACGCTGGCCACCACTACCAGGTCTTCAGCCTGTTCCTTTGGTATGATACCCTCATCCATGGCATCGGCTACTGCCCGTGCCACAGCAGACTGGGCCGGCCCGAATATCTTGGCCGCACCATCCATATTCTGTACCGTCACCTTGGGTACGATAAGCGTTGCCGGCTTTGTCAGGAGGTTTGGCCGTATCACCGAGAGCAGGGGCGTGTGTCCTGCTGATAACTGGGTGAACCCGGTGGCAAAAGCCACACCGGCCGGGCCGTTCTTATCTCCAATGATAATGTCAACGTGTGCGAGTTCCGGTTCCTCGCCAATGAGTGCTTCTCCAATCAAAAACAATATTATTACACCTCTAAGCGATATTAATGACAAAAAAGTATTTAAGGATACCGTGAAACCTGCCCGATAATCCACATTTCATTTCAGGAAAACTTAATTAGCCACATCAACTCTCTATCCCCTATGCCCAATACCGCAGCGGACAGTATCGGGGTCCCCCGCACCAGGATAATGTCCATCCTGACCGGGGGATTGTTAATTGTTTTCATGTCCATCCTGTCCCTGATCCCAATGCTGCCTGCAGTATCCGGTGAACTGGATGTGGGTAAACCCATGATGGGCATAATTATGGGCTCGTTCATGGTATTCATGGCAATCCCCCAGGTACCCATCGGCGTATTTTCTGACAGGTACGGCCGCCGTCCTTTTATCACCATCGGTATCCTGGTATTTAGCCTCGGGCTTCTCATCTTCGGAACTGCCGGTTCAGGACTACAGTTGCTGGTAGCCCGCTCTTTGTCGGGCCTGGGGGTAGCCATGTTCTTACCTGCCGCATATGCTATTGTGGGGGACATCTATCCGATCAGGGAAAGGGGGAAGGGTTTCGGCATCATCGGTCTGGCTGTGGGTCTGGGAACCGTATCCGGCTACATATTAGGCGGTGTGGTGGGCGGCATTTCCGGATGGAGGACCGTGTTTTTGTCCATGTTCTGGGTATCACTGGTAATTGCAGGGGTCAGCCTGTGGCTGACCGAGACCAGCCCATGTACCAGGGATGCGAATTTCGGGATAAGAAAAATGATGGTGTCCACCCTGCTCATGTTCAGGGACCGGAGCATTTTAATGGCAGGCATGGTGAGCATGCTGTGCGGTATATCAGTTATCGGGGCATCCTACATGCTGCCTTTCTTTGCCACCGGCATTGTTTCTCCCGTTAATATGGGGTTCATATTCATCCCTTTCGCCATAACCAGCAGCCTGGGCGCATCCGTTACCGGTGTGCTGAGTGACAGAATTGGCCGGAAACCTCCACTCATCGCCATGATCATCCTGGGGGGGAGCGCACTGCTGCTAATGTCATATGTGACCCTAAGCCCGCTGGTGATAGCCATAAATTTCGCATTTGTAGGGCTGTGCCTGGGTCCGGTGGTCACCCTGACTACAGCCATCTTGATCGACCAGGTAGTGAAAAAGGATGTCCGCATCCTTGGCACGTCATTGGGTGCGTTCAATATGATCCGGTGGCTGGGAGCCGCCGCCGGTCCTGTGGTTGCGGGTTTGATAATGGAACTGGAAGGTGCCAGGACCAGTTTCCTGGTACTGGCAGCACTTACGGGCCTGGCAACTGTTATTGCTTTTTTCCTGAAGGAAACCATTGAATAGGTAAAAAAATGTCAGGAACGTGCATAATTCAACAATTTTACTTATAGTTATCTTTATATACTATTAACACTAACTAAAGGTTAGTAACCAAGTGTTAATAACTATGGGTTAATAACTTCATGTTAATAACCATTAGTTAATAACCTCATGTTACTAACTACTGAATAATACTCAAATATCAGGATGAACAGGTCTATGGAGTCAACACAACTGCTGGATTTGCTTGGAAACGAGAACCGGAGGAATATCATCCGGCTGCTCGCCACCAGGCCCTACTATGTCAGCGAGATAGCCGAGCGCCTTGGTGTAGGTCCCAAGGCAATACTGGGGCACCTGGAACAACTTGAGCAAACCGGACTGATCCGTGCAAACACCAATGAACAGCGGCGCAAATACTACCACATAACAGAGAACCTGAAACTGGAAGTATTTGTGTCGCCGTACTCCTATACTGTAGAAACATGCACGGTCCTGCAGAAGCCACAACCAAAAAAGCCGAAAAGTCCCCACCGGGGTCCCACAGACGACTCAAAATCCGTTGAGACACTGAAAAAACTGAACACCGAATTGTTCGAACTGGAATCCCGGAGGCGGCAGCTTGCAGACCAGCAGCACAAGATCGAAGGGGAAATGACTGATGTTATGGCGGAGTGTGTCAAATGGGTTCATGAAGTGGCAGAAAACTACCCCGAAGAGGAGATATTAATGGCGATCCTGAGAAAACCACAGGATATGCGCTCCCTTTCCATGAGCATGGGGCTGCCCGAATATTTCATGGAAGAACCTATACGGTCACTGATGGGCAGGGGAATAATAAACAAACGGCGAATAAACAACAGGCAGTTATTGACCCTGATCTAGAGCGGCAAGTAATAAATACTATTCATTAACAGATATACATAAGAGAAAGTAAAGGAGGCAAAAAAATGGCCAATAAACTGACACTCAGGGTTGCGGAATCCCATCACCGTGATGTGGGACGCGACATCGCACGTATCGAGCGGGAAAAGATGGAACTGCTTGGTCTGGTAAGCGGCGATTATATAGAGATCGTTGGTAAGGATACCACATATGCCATCGTATGGCCGGCTTATCCTGAAGATCGGGGGAATGACCTGGTCAGGATCGATGGTAATATTCGTAATAATGCCGGGACCAGCCTGGATGATAAAGTAAAGATCAGGAAAGCAGAAGCTAAAGAAGCAAAGAGGGTTACACTTGCACCTACCCAGGCCATCAGGCTGGTAGGCGGTGCCCAGTATATCCACAGGCTGCTGGAAGGCAGGCCTATTAATAAGGGACAGCAGATCAGGGTAGAGACTGTCAGCAACCCCCTGAACTTCGTGGTATTATCCACCAGCCCCACCGGCCCTGTATTTGTGGGAAAGAGCACAGCCATCAACCTCAAGGATGAGATTGTGGATGAAAGCAAACTTAAAGGGTCGCCGAAAACAACGTATGAGGATATCGGGGGGTTGAGGCGCGAGATCGAACTTGTCAGGGAGATGATCGAACTCCCGCTGCGCCATCCCGAACTTTTCCAGAAACTGGGAATTGACCCGCCAAAAGGCGTACTGCTGCATGGTCCGCCCGGAACGGGCAAGACCCTGATAGCTAAGGCAGTGGCTAATGAGACCGATGCTAATTTCGTGTCCATCAGCGGTCCCGAGATCGTGTCCAAATACTACGGTGAGAGTGAGAAACATCTCAGGGATATGTTTGATGAGGCAGAAAAGAACGCACCTACTATCATATTCATTGATGAGATAGACAGTATCGCACCAAAACGTGGTGAGGTCACAGGCGAGGTGGAACGCAGGGTAGTGGCCCAGCTGCTCAGCCTGATGGATGGGCTGAAGGGCAGGGGCGAGGTTATAGTAATAGCAGCCACAAACCGGCCAAATGCCATTGATGAGGCTCTGCGGCGGGGCGGACGGTTCGACAGGGAGATCGAAATCGGTATCCCTGACATGAACGGCAGGCTGGAGATATTACAGGTACACACCAGGGGCATGCCCCTGTCCCCTGAACTTAATGGTGAGGGGAATGCTGAAGGTAATAGTGAAGGTAACGATGCAGGCAAACTGAAAAGGATTGCGGAGCGCACACATGGGTTTGTGGGTGCCGACATGTCATCACTGTGTAAGGAAGCGGCCATGCACGCACTGCGCAGGTTCCTTCCTGAGATCAATATGGATGAGGAGATCCCTGCCGAAGTCATGGAAAAACTGGAAGTTACCCACAAGGACTTCGATGAGGCGTTTAAGAATATCGAACCCTCTGCATTGAGGGAAGTGTTCTTTGAGGTACCCCAGGTGCGTTGGACCGACGTCGGTGGACTGGATGCCATCAAACAGGAACTGGTAGAGGCAGTGGAATGGCCGCTCAAGTACCCTGAAGCTTTCGAGGCTATCAACACAAAACCACCCAAGGGTATACTGCTCTTCGGGCCTCCGGGTACGGGCAAAACCATGCTCGCCAAGGCAGTAGCCAATGAGAGCGAGGCTAACTTTATCAGTATCAAGGGACCTGAGATGTTGAGCAAGTACGTTGGTGAGAGTGAGAAAGCCGTACGTGAGACTTTCAGGAAAGCGAAACAGGCCAGTCCGGCAATCATATTCTTTGATGAAGTGGACAGCATTGCACCCATGAGGGGAACAAGTTCAGACAGCCATGTTACTGAGCGGGTCATCAGCCAGATACTGACTGAAATGGACGGCATGGAGGAACTTAAGGATGTACTGGTAATAGCAGCTACCAACAGGCCTGATATGGTGGATGCGGCATTGCTCAGACCGGGAAGAGTGGACCGTTTGATATATGTAACGCCACCGGGCGCCGATGCCAGGAAGGCGATCTTTGAGATACACCTGGATGGCAAACCGCTGGATAATAAAGTGGACCTGACCGAGCTGGCCAGGATGACAGACGGATATGTTGGTTCTGATATCGAGGCTATTTGCCGGGAAGCATCCATTATGGCACTCAGGGAGAAGATCACGCCTGGTATGGACAGGGAAGAATCTAAGAAGATCAAGGATTCCATTGTCATCACAATGGACCATTTCGATAGTGCCCTGACCCGGGTCAAGCCCACTACGTCCTGTGGCAAACTCCAGGATTATGAAAAGCTTGCCAATGAATTTGCCAGGTATGCCACTGTGGGTTCAAAGGATGAAACTGAGGAAAAATACAAGATATATGCATGAGAATAAATTAACAAGGTGATTGATAATGTGGAATAGACGACGAAAGGATATATTTGAGGATATTTTCGAAGATATGGATGACATCATCAGAGGGATGTTGGAATCCAGGATTGATACTGAAGAGACGGGTGAGCCCCTTGTATGGGGATATTCCATGACCCAGCACGGGAACGAACCGCCTGAGATCAGGGAGTTCGGTAACGTGGGCCTGAGGGATAAAATGTTCTCCGGGCCTGGGTTGGAGCAACAGGGTGGTGCTGCACGTGTGGAGGCGGATGTGCGCAAGCCTCTTGTTGATATCATGGAAGCTGAGGATAGCTTGCATGTGGTTGTGGAAATGCCTGGTATCACCAAGGAGGATGTCAACCTTGAGATTTCCGGGACTGTGCTGAACATTAAGGCAAAGAATGGTGACCGGAAGTATTCCGAACGTGTGGAACTGCCTGCGAGGGTGCTGGCTGATTCGGCAAGGGCTACTTATAAGAATGGAGTGCTGGAAGTGGTGTTCAAGTACGACAGGTCTGATAAGAAATCTATTAAGGTCGATTAGGTATCTATGCGAGATTTGCGCCGGTGGGGTGTGTTTCTACCGGCGTTGTTTTTTATTTTTTATCTCTGGTGTCTTGTTTGTTTGTCTTTTTTTCTTGTGCTTTAAAGTACGCCGTCGCAATATTCGTGAATGAATTTGGAGGCATTTGTGGAGTTCATAGTCAACGACCCTGGATTTCGCTAACGCTCAAATCCGAGGCATCAAGAGAATGCTCTTTATTCTGTTAATTTTTCATTTGATATTGACTTTTGTTGTTGAGAATTTATTGTAGATTTTTCCCCAAAATTTCTCTGTCTCTTTTTGTTCCATAGGAATTATATCCTCTATCGGACCAAGTATTTCCCTGATTTTTGTTTTCATTATTTTCTGACCAAAGCGTTGGACTTGAGTGGAACCGCTCTTCCTTGAAATGGCAATAAGGTATAATTAATAGAGAATGTACAATAAGTAATTTTAAATATCTATGAAATATATTTCCAATGATAGGATATAGTTGCGAATAAGTATAAAAAGTATCTGACTTATAATTATTAACAGTAAAAGGTAAATATAGTAAGCTAATTCAAGACAAAGTAAAGCAATCTCTTAAAGCGGCAGACAGAGCGGATTGTAGTGGAGTGAACCACGTTATTCACTATACACAGGAACGATGATAGTTATGAAAGTTATAAAGTTAAATTTGACAAACTTCCGGGATGCTCAAGCTCTTTCCCTAGAGTTAAATCCTAAACTTAACGTCTTTGTTGGTGTGAACGGCTCTGGAAAGTCAACTGTTCTGGATGCAATTGCTATCATGCTTTCATGGCCGGTTAAGAGAATTATTCGTCAAGGTGCATCTGGCAGTTCAATTACTGAAAATGATATTACAAATGGTAAATCTTCTTCATCCATTCAGTTATCCTGCAAAATCGATAGCAAAACGATAGAGTGGAAATTGTCGAAAAACCGAAAAGGACATGCACCTTCAGAAGACAAAACCAATTTGCTTGGTCTAAAGGATTATGTCACAGCAATTCAAAACCAGATTTCTGAAACTTCAGAAAAAGTTAATATTCCTTTGTTTGTCTATTACCCTGTGAATCGTGCTGTGTCGGATATTCCATTACGGATACGTGGACAGCATAACTTTGACCTGCTCACAGCTTATGACAATGCGTTGACTAGTGGTGCAAATTTCAGGACTTTTTTTGAGTGGTTCAGAGTAAGAGAAGACCTTGAAAACGAAAAATTCAGGGATTATCAAAGTCTGGATAGATTTGTCAAGAAAAATTCGAATGCATCCATCAAACCAATTGATTCTCAATTCCCTGACCCACAGTTGGAAGCAGTTCGGGATGCATTATCAAAAATTTTACCTAGTTTTTCAAATCTCACTGTTCGAAGAAGTCCTCTGCGAATGGAAGTTGAGAAAAATGGCAAACGTTTGATAGTGAATCAACTTTCCGGTGGAGAACTAACTTTTATAGCAATGATTGGGGATCTGGCTAGACGAATGGCAATTGCAAACCCCAATTCCACTAAACCGCTGCTAGGTTCAGGCATTGTCCTCATAGATGAAATTGACCTACATCTGCACCCTAACTGGCAACGGACGATTGTACCTAAGTTGCGGGATGTTTTTCCAAATTGCCAGTTCATTATATCTACCCATTCGCCGCATGTCATCACCCATGTGCAGCCGGAAAATCTATTCCTTCTAAAGCAAACGGATTTAGGTATTGTTGCGGATAAGCCATCCGGGTCATATGGTAAAAATGTGGATCGGGTACTTGAAGATCTTATGGGTCTGAAAACAACACGGCCTGACGAAGTAGATTTTGATCTTCACAGTATTTTTGAGGCAATCGACGCAGGAAAACTGGAAAAAGCACACAAAATGATTGTTAAATTGGAGCAAAAAATTGGAGCTGACCCTGAATTGGTGAGGGCAAGAGTCCTCATCAAACGCAGGGAGCTGATTGGCAAATGAAGCATATTGTCAAAGATCAGAATACCCCACTTTTTGATGAATGGATGGCACTTGCCAATGATGATTGGCAGCCAACCTATGGGAAAGGCGGTTTGAGAGGGGCAGAAAAGAAAGAACTAAAAGATTCACTCATGAAGGAGCAAGGATATATTTGTTGCTACTGCGAGCGTCAATTGACTGATGATGACTCCCATATTGAGCATTTCAATCCTCAAAGCAACAACGCTGTCAATCCTTTAGATTACACCAATATGCTCTGTTCCTGCCAAGATCAATTGAAAAAAGGAGAACCTCGACATTGTGGGATTTCAAAAGACAATTGGTTTGATAAAGATCTTCTTATTTCGCCGTTAAATTCGAATTGTGAGGGGGGTTTTGCCTATACTGCAGACGGGAAAATCCAACCTGCTGATGAATTCGATGCTGCAGCAACAAAGACAATTGAAAAACTGAAGTTGGATATTGGAATATTAAACGAACGTCGTAAGAAAGCAATAGAGCCATTTTTGGATGAAGAATTGGATGAGCAGGAAGTTTCCCGATTTGTGAAGGGTTACCTCAAAAAAAACTCGGATGAAATGTTCGGAGAATTCTGGACGACTATCAATTATATATTTGTGCAAAATGTCTAAAAGTAGGAACGCTACGCCAACAAAAGAGCCATTTAATTTTTATTCCTAAATTTAAATTTATAATCTATTACTATTTTAACCTTATTTAGACTGAAAGTTGTTGGAAATATTATATTTTTTTCGGAGCATAAAATCCCTATCGTCTGCAGTCACCGACACACCCCATACAAAATGTAACGAGACCTGTATACAGCACATCCCCTAAATTATCCCCCCTACTTCGTGAGTATTCCCATCCTCCCCCACCTCCCCCTGCGTTAGAAAATTTTATCATTCCATATAATAATATTAGCACAATCTTAAATAAGGAGTTTTTTTGAAATGACCAGAGTAGAAGTACTATTAGGGGAGAAACGAACATTCCATCCTCCTGAAGAAATCGTTGAACAGAGCAACATCAAACAGTGGATGGACGCCCATAACATCCCGGATATCGAATCACTTTATAAGCGCAGCCAGGACATCGAATGGTTCTGGGGCGAAGTACAAAAAGACTTAGTAGAGTGGTACTCACCCTACGATAAAGTCCTGGACGATTCCAAAAAACCCTTCTACCACTGGTTCACCAACGCCAAATACAACATTGTCCACGACGCCCTCGACCGCCACATCGGTACACCCACAGAGAACAAAGTGGCCTACATATTCGAATCCGAACAAGGCGGTGTAACCAAACTTACATACCTGGACATGTACCACGAAGTTAACAGGCTGGCCAACAGCCTTAGAGAACTGGGCGTGGGTAAAGGCGACAGAGTAGGAATCTACATGCCCATGATACCTGCCCTGCCCATAGCCATGCTGGCATGTGCAAAGATCGGCGCAGTACACAGTGTAGTATTCTCAGGTTACTCTGCCCATGCACTAAAAGACAGGATTATCGATTCAGGTGCAAAGACCTTGATAACTACCGATGGTTTCTGGAGAAAAGGGAAGGTCATCAACCTAAAAGAAGAGGCAGATGAAGGAGTAGAGGGTACAGAGGTCAATAATACAATAGTCTACAAATGGGCAGACAATGATGTTCAAATGGGAGAACATGACCATTGGTGGCATGAATTGACAAGTGACCAGCCATCCGAATGCGAAACTGAGATCATGGATTCGGAAGACCCGCTCTTTATCCTCTACACATCAGGTACCACAGGTAAGCCAAAAGGCGTTTTACATGTTCACGGCGGATATGCTGTAGGAATTTCATTCACACTTAAATGGGTCTTTGACCTGAAACCAGATGATATCTGGTGGTGTGCCGCCGATATCGGGTGGATAACCGGACACAGCTACATTGTATATGCCCCGTTAATACTTGGCGTGACCTCAGTGCTGTATGAAGGCGCACCTGCCCATCCACAGCCAAACAGGTTGTGGGAAATAATTGAACGGCACAAAGTAAGTATACTTTATACATCACCCACATCCATCAGGATGCACATGCGCTTCGGCGACGAATGGACCCGGAAAAACAATATGGACAGCCTGCGGCTCCTGGGCAGTGTGGGTGAGCCCATCAATCCCGAAGCCTGGATATGGTACTATGAGAACATTGGCAAAAAACGGTGCCCGGTATTGGATACCTGGTGGCAGACCGAGACCGGTAGTTTTGTAATTTCCCCGCTGCCCCTGTCGCCCACAAGACCCGGGTCTGCAGGAAGACCATTACCCGGTTTTAGCGCCCTGGTAGTTGACCATGACGGCAATCCTACCATAAATGAAGGGGGCAGTTTGATGATGAACAGTCCCTGGCCAGCCATGCTGCGCACCCTTTACCATGAGTCAGGGAGGTATGAAAAGCATTACTGGAACAAAGCCGGCGAATTCATAACAGGGGATATTGCCAGGGTAGATAGTGACGGTTATTTCTGGGTACAGGGCAGGGGAGACGACGTATTGAACGTATCAGGCCACAGGATAGGCAACTCTGAAGTGGAATCTGCACTGGTCAGCCACCCACATGTCAGTGAAGCCGCAGTGGTAGGCCGTCCTGACGACCTCAAAGGTGAGAGCATAACCGCATTTGTGGTGTTAAGGATCGGAGTTGATCGCAGTGAAGAACTGTTACAGGAACTAAGGGGCCACGTGGCCGAAGAGATCGGGAAGATCGCCAGGCCGGACATGATATACTTTGTTAACGACCTCCCAAAGACCCGAAGCGGTAAGATCATGCGCAGGGTAGTGCGTTCAGCCATTATATCAGGGGAAGTAGGAGATATCTCCACCCTGTCCAATCCTGAAGCTGTCCATGAAATAGAAATTGCACTACAGAACAATAAGAAAACTCATGGATAGTATATCCTTGCCATTGCAGGATATGCGGTAAAGTTTGTTTTCAACAAGTATAAATATAAATATTAAACATATTTACTACTTATGAAACTCTGTCCCAGCGGCATAGCAAACCTGGATAAGATGTTAGGTGGTGGCCTGCCAAAACCATCATTGATCCTTATCGCAGGCAGCGTAGGTGTCGGGAAAAGCACCCTGGCATTACAATCGTTATCAGCGGCCGCTGCAAACGGTGAAAAAGCACTCTATATCCCAATCACATCCCAGTCAGAGGAAAAACTGACTGACTATTTACACAATTACACCTTTTTTAATGACAATATCATTATCCGTCCTGTCGACCGCTCCACTGCCGAGAAGGACCCGCTGACCATACTTCTGGACATAGGTACCATAATGGCCTCCATCAATCCTGACCGGGTAGTGCTAAACCCGCTGACTACACTGGGTTTCGGCTTCCCTGTCAGTGAAATCCGCCGCTTTTATTATTCCTTTGATGCAATGCTGCAGGACTGGTCTGCCCAAACACTGGTAACAGGCGAATTGAGCAGGCAGGAAGTCCACAATTCGATCCTGCCCCATATTGCAGATGGCGTGATATACCTTGACCAAAAAACAATCGGGAACAGGACTGTCAGGAAGATGGATATAATCAAAATGCGGGGTGTGGGTGAAACATCTAAAATTACCCGATGTTGTGAGTTCAAGATCGACACAGAAGGTATCCGTATCTTCCCAAAACTTGAACCTGTAAAAAGCGACCGGCAATTAGGTGATCACCAATTATCAACCGGGGCCAGTGGACTTGACAGCATGATGCATGGGGGGATACCTTCCCAATCCACAATACTGGTCATGGGGGGAGCAGGGACAGGTAAGACACTTCTCGGCCTGCAGTTCATAATGGCAGGACTAAAACTGGGTGAACCTGGAATGATCATACTGTTCGAGGAACGCGAGGACCAGTTGATATATGAAGCTTCCAGGATGGGCTGGGACCTTAAGGGATTCATGGATAGCGGCCTGCTCCGGATAATCTATGCAAATCCCCCTGATATTTCACCGGACGAACACAACCTGAAGATACAATCGAATGTGGAGACTATTGGTGTAAAACGATTGCTATATGATGGGGTCTATAACCTTGAATCAGTCATACCAGAGCCAGTAGAATTGAGGGAGCATATCAGGTTGCTTACTGATTTTTTAAAATACAAAGGCGTCACTGTTATGTTGACCAATGAGGTATCAAAGAAAATTGCACCTGAAAACATGCCTGATATGAGTATTTCATCCATAGCTGATGCCATTATCATGCTTAATTTTACAGACGTACAGAACAGGTATGACCGTACCATGTCAGTTCTTAAACTAAGGGGCAGCCACCATGACCTGTCAGTAAGGAAATACATTATCGGGAATCATGGCATCGAGAT
Source organism: Methanosarcinales archaeon (assembly GCA_030600695.1). Lineage (GTDB taxonomy): Archaea > Halobacteriota > Methanosarcinia > Methanosarcinales > Methanocomedenaceae > Methanocomedens_A. The sequence continues at coordinate 26,615 of JAUVLO010000001.1, forward strand.
AGTCCAGAAGGGACTTGATGGAATTTAATGTTATTCGGGAACGAACTTGGTACCGTAATAGATCATACCCTTTTCACTTTCCTCACCCAGTTTCCTGAACACTGGGCGTACCCTGGTACCGATCTCTAATTCTTTGGGTTCGCATATTACCTGGCCGGTCAGGCTGGGACCCTCGTCCAGCTTAATTATTGCCAGGTTATACGGGACCTGGTTGGCATAGCCCTTAGCTGCCGTATGGATCACGGTATAAGTGACAACCTCGCCTTTGCCTTCGAACTGGTAACTTTCGATCTTCCCATCCCTGCGGCAGGATGGACACATCTGCCTGGGCGGGAAATAATATTCTCCACAAGTAGTGCAGTGGGTGCCTATAAGATTGTACCTGTGCGGGATCTTTCTCCAGAATCTTGCAACTGTCATTTCATATCACCTGTCCCTCGAAAATATATGTACCACAGCAGTACCGCCCGAACCGCCTACGTTATGGGTCATACCGATCCCGGCACCATCGACCTGGCTTTTACCTGCTGTTCCCCTTAGCTGCTCTGCGATCTCTACTGCCTGTTTGAGACCAGTGGCTCCCACCGGATGCCCGCAGGCCTTAAGACCGCCCGATGTATTCACAGGTATGCGGCTGCCAATGGCAGTCTCGCCATTTTCTGATGCCCTGCCGCCATCACCTTTTTCGAAAAATCCAAGGTCTTCTATGGCACATATCTCGGCAATAGTAAAGCAGTCGTGTACTTCCACTACATCAATATCGCCAGGAGTAAGTCCAGCCATCTTATATGCCCGCTGACCCGCCACCACTGAAGCGTCCAGTGTGGTTATATCTACCCTGTCATGGAGGGAGATAGGACTGCTGGCCTGGGTCGTGGCCTTCACGTATACAGGAGTGTCAGTATATTTCTTTGCAACATCTGCCGGGGCCAGCACCACAGCAGCCGCACCGTCAGATATTGGAGAACAATCGAACATGTGCAAGGGATCGGCCACCATGTTGGACCGCAGCACTGTATCAATGGTGATCTCATTTTTAAACTGGGCGATCGGGTTCATAGTACCGTTGTGGTGGTTCTTCACAGAAACAGCGGCCATCTGCTCTGGCGTAGTACCGTATTTATGCATATGAAGCCTGGCTATCATGGCATACAGACCCGGGAACGTGGCACCCATGATGCCCTCCCATTCCCTGTCGGCTGCTGCTGCCAGTGCATCGGTGGCTGTGTCCAGGTCTACATCTGTCATCTTCTCGCCACCTGCGGCCACTATAATATCAGCATGGCCCGAAGCCACGGCAAGGATACCCTGGCGCAGTGCAAGGCCGCCGGAAGCACAGGCCGCTTCCACCCTTGTAGCGGGAACGTGCAAATCACCCGCCAACCCGGAATAATCGGCTATCAGGCTGCCCACATGTTCCTGTTCCACAAACCTGCCGCCGCTCATATTACCCATATACAGACCGTCGATATCTTCTCCCTGGATACCTGCATCCACGATGGCGGACACTCCGGCCTCAACGAAAAGATCCCTTAAGGAACGGTCCCATAACTCTCCGAACTTTGTACAGCCAGTACCGATAATTGCAACATCCCTCATCCTGCATCACACCCTTATCTTGCCCTTATGCTTGGCATAGTTAGCATAATCCAGGTATATCGGATCGGCAAGCAACTCCTGCACCTTTGGGGCATTATTGCGTATATCCTCTATCTTATCAGTGACCGTGATGCTGAAAGCATCACTGCCCGCACCTGAACCAAATGCTGTCATGAATATCCTGTCCCCTTCCTTTGCCTGGTCTAAAATGGCAGCCAGCCCGATCATACACGAACCGGAATATGTGTTACCCAACATAGGAACCACCAGTCCTGCCTTTATCTGTTCAAAGCTGAATCCCAGCATCCCGGCAGCCCTTTCAGGGAACTTGCCATTGGGCTGGTGGAATACAGCATAATCATAATCTGAAGGTTTTGAACCGATCTTTTCCATCAGGCCTTTTGCCGCCGAGGTCACGTGCTTGAAATAACCCGGATCTCCGGTAAACCTGCCTCCGTGTTCAGGATAAAGCATTCCCTCTCGCCTCCAGAAATCAGGGGTATCGGTAGTAAACGAGTATGTATCTTCGATAATTGCTGCCAGGTCTGAGGAGCCTATCACATATGCTGCACCTCCGGCAGCAGCCGTATATTCCAGTGCATCGCCGGGTGCACCCTGGGACACGTCCGCACCTATGGCCACGCCAATATCGATCATGCCTGCAACTACCAGGCCCATGCAGGTCTGGATGGCGGCAGTACCTGCCTTGCAGGCAAATTCATAATCTGCTGCAGTGAGGACGGGTTCAGCCCCGATGGCCGCTGCCACTATGGTACTTGTGGGTTTAACGGCATATGGGTGGCTCTCGGACCCTGTATAAATGGCGCCTACCCTGGAAGTGTCAATATTGCCCCTTTTAACGGCATTACGTGCTGCTTCCACGGCAATGGTAATGGCGTCCTCGTCAAGACCGGGTACTGATTTTTCATTAACCTTCAGCCCTTTCTTGATAGATGCGGCATCTGCTCCCCAGACCGCAGCGATATCTTCCAGTTTTATGCGGTATCGCGGGATATATGCGCCGTATGACATAATTCCTACTTTCATATGGTTCACCTAACTTATGGTAATAATATTATATTTCGAAGAATAATGACCTATATGGTAAATCTGTTGTGGTTGCCGTTAACGTGATTGAAGTATTTCGATCATCGAGTCCACAGGCATCATTGTGGACATTAAGTGAATGTTCTCAACCTCTGCGATCTTCCTGGCAATGGGGTCAACGTCCTTTCCTTTAAGCCCGTGAAGCACAATGGCACCGGGCTTGAGGCTGGTAACCCTGATGGCAACCAGCGGGGACCTGCCCGTGGATACCCTGGTGAAGATCATTGCCCTTTCTGTGCTCCATCCGTAAAGTCTCTGGAACTCATAGGAAGGCAATTCAAGGATTGCCTTGAGGCTGTCCACTACTGTGTAACCGTATAGCTGTTTATCGTATTCTGATTTCTTTGTGTGTATTATTTCAGCTTCAATGAGGTCTGCAAGTTCGGTCACGGACATGGGGGAAGTATATTCATGGATGTCGAACACGATTTTTTTATCATAAGTTTCAGATATCATATTCTCATAAGCACGGATCTTATTACTGCCGCGCTGCTCGTCGATATCAAGCAGTGCGTTCACGATCTTGCTCACAATGACAGTACCCGGTGATTTCCTCCGGCCGCTTTCGTAATCACTGATGACCGAAGGCGAAACATCCAGAAATGTGGCTAGGTCTGACTGGGCCACATCAAAATTTATCCTCCATTTTTTCATAACCTCCCCAGGCTTGTTAGAGAGTGTTATCTCGCCAGCCATTTTTTCAGCAAGGCGGTCCTTAATATCGCTGTCAGTATTATCCCCTTGCATGTAGTGTACTAATTTGCCTGCAAATAATATAAACCTAACGAATACCACATCGTCATTTGACGAAGTGGTCAACAACTATACGTATATAATGCAATCATAGTTAAAAACCAAACAATATTAACTAATAAAATGCAAATTCCAACAAGTGAAAAGCAATAAACCACAGAGGGCACAGAGAGTGAAATCAGTTACAAGCTCTGTGTTCTCTGTGTCTTCTGTGGTTGAAGTATAATTGACAAGGAATGGAACAGCCATGAGTGATGCAGAAATTAAAGCCGGGCTTATTGCCATTGGTACTATTGATATCGACAGGTCATTACTTGGCGATATTACCGTACCCACGGCAGGACCGGGAGCAGGTGGAACAGCCTTTTTCTTCAGGTGGAACGGGCACCGGGTCAGGCTGTCCGTAGATAAGGGCTCCCAGTTGAAAGCTGTGGCCGATAACGGCGATATTGTGATATTCAAGGGACAGGAAGCATTGGTTAGGGGGCATATTGAAGAGGAACTGATACACTGCCCGGAACAGGCATATATCACTATCAGCGAGCAGTGTATTTTTGATTGCAAGTACTGTCCGGTCCCAAAACTCTCAGGTAAGATCAAGAGCCTGGACGAGATCGTCAGCATGGTGGAGGAGGCGTACAGCACGGGTAACATGAAGGCGATCTCTATTACATCGGGTGTGGCAGGGTCTGCTGAAGAGGAAGTGGAAAGGGCAGTAGAGGCTGTGAAAGCCCTCCGGAAATACAATCTACCCATCGGGGTGTCTGTCTACCCTACAGCTGATTCCAACCGGAAGTTGAAGGAAGCCGGGGTAGCGGAAGTAAAGTACAATGTGGAGACCATGGACCGCGAAATATTCAAACGTGTATGCCCGGGTATGGACCACGATTTCATTATTGTGAAACTGAAAGAAGCAGTTGAATTGTTCGGCAGGAACTTCGTGTATTCCAACTTTATTATCGGCCTGGGAGAATCTGACGAAACCGTGGAGGCAGGACTTGAGGAGCTGGCTTCCATGGACGTGGTGCCCATACTAAGGGCAGCAAGCATGCATCCGCTGCGGGTGGGTGAGGTCGAGATTGAGCGCCCTACCGCTGAGAGGCTCCTGAGACTTACCCGGATTCTGCGCCGGATACTGGATGAGCACGGGCTGCGGGCAGATGTGTCCCGTACCATGTGCCTGCCCTGTACCGGATGCGACCTGAACCCGCACCTGGACCTGTGAGATGGGGGTGGCGTGATATATGAGGTACACACCGGGAAATACAGCATCCTGCTCCATGTATCATCGGTTAAGAGTAATATTGTAATGGAACACAGATTGCACGGATGACACGGATGTGCACGGATAATTAATTAATAAATCCGTGAAAATCCGTCAAATCCGTGTCATCCGTGTTCGATTTAAATTAAATTGGAGAATCGTATGAAATCATTGGTCTTTTGGAAGATAATACATACCAACTCTGTCAAACTCCTTAACCGATGACCAATGCATCCGGCTCATAATGCAAGACGGGTGCGTTAAACACTCACCCAACAAGGCCTGTGGAGGTCATTGAGACCGACTATGTTCCATAAGGTTATTGCAAATTGTCTCCAGTGCAGCATCCAGCCCTTTCTTGTTATTATAACCTTCAACGATCTCCTGTAGATATACTTCGGGCTGCCCCTTCAATTCACGCACTGAATCTATGATGTTGGGCAGCGCCCTGGTAATATTGTCAATAACCGGAACTGTGGCACACCGGGCTGTCCTGGACAGGGGGTTCAGGTCAACAGCAATGATGAGCTTACCCATGGCCACCAGTGCCTCGCACCTGTCTCCGTCTTCAAGAGGCACGAACACCACATCTGCCGAATAGATACCTTCACTGCATACCCGCCCCCTCTCTGATGACAGGCCGGGAATGGAAGCATCAGGGTCGGCACCCAGCACATGCCGGGCACCATGTGCTTTCAGGTGTTCAATGATCTTCAACACCCTCTCCTCAGTCCTGTAGAACAGGTTCACTTCCAGGGGTGCATCCAGTAATATTGATAATTCCACTAGCTCACCGGGCACCAGGGCCGCAGCGTTGCCGTTCACTGATATAACCGGGGTCCGGGCCAGCAGCAGCATGGCAGCCGCAATACGTTCGGCGGCACGGGCAGAAGGTGTAGTGCACTCGCCGATAAGATAATCAAAGGCTTCTCCCCTACCCTGGGCTATCAGTCCTGTAACACTGGTGATACCTGATTCCACACCATCCACTATACGCTCCCTGGTAACAAGTGACTGGTACCTGGGATGGTCTTTAGGAATGTGGATCATGCGGCCTTTTAATGGAGTCCAATGGTTTTGATCCTACAGGCGGACTTTGATTAAATGTTACTTTTACTCCAGAATAAGTTTTAGACTTAACTGATATTTGTTTTATCAGTTCCTTGCGTCCACTCTCATCCAATTTACAATACAAAGGCCAAAAAATATCCATAATTATATCCCCTCTATTTTTTTAAGTAAGAGTGAAATATAATTTGCCATTATCATATATAAACATTATGGTGCTGTCATATCTACTGATATGCATTTTCCATCAATGAAGGATATAGCATTTCTATGATGGTCTCAAGGTTTTGTATATCCTCTATATTATATCTTACGAGTGTGTCCAGCGCTGCCTGGCTGCCGCGCTTGTACTGGTACCACAATCGCACTGCATCGAAACCTGACAGGCCAGTGGTTTCGCCAGACCTTGAGAGTCCCAGCTCGGTCTCGATATCCAGGAATATGGTATCATCCCTGAATTCCCTGTATGCCTGCCAGTGCTCTTTTTTATTCTATATTATATCGCCATTAATTGGTACAAAATCAGTAACTTTTTAATTTATTCTGGATAAATGAGTCATGGCAAAAAAGATTAAACGCAGAGAACGCGGAGAATCGCAGAGGGTTGTTATTTTTCTCTGCGCTCTCTGCGGTTTTCCGAATCATCCCAGAAAATAATAACAAGTCTCGGCTGCATATTCGAAAGGTTTAAATTTGATTACTGACCAGTAAATTACTGAATGGTAATCAAATTTCATGGTAGAGAAAATGAACTGGATTTTATTGAAGAAGCCTACGAAAAAAGATCAATAAAATCAATAATGATGGTTCTGTATGGCCGCCGGCGGGTAGGCAAAACAACGCTTATAAAGAAATTTATTGATGGGCGTAAGTTCCTCTATCTATTTGTAGAACCTAAATCTGAAAAAGAGTTACTTACAGAGCTAGAAGACTCATTAACCAATATATTAGGTATCAGGCCAAGACTGGATAACTGGGATGATTTCCTACGCCTGGTCTTCACTGACATCAAAGATTGTATAATTGTATTCGATGAGTTCCAGAATTTCCTCCAGATCGATCCTGAATTCTATTCAAAATTACAGAAATACTGGGATGAATATCATCTCACTTCACAGATTTTCCTAATCACGATCGGTTCCTATGTAGGGATAATGAAAAAGATATTTACAGATAAAAAAGAGCCATTGTTTGGAAGAGCGGATTTCCTCTTTAACCTCAAACCGTTCAATTTCTTTGAAACACACAGTTTCATAGACCGCTCTGTTGAAGAGACATGTGAAATATACGCAATCTTTGGCGGTGTTCCAAAATATCTGCTCTACACCATGCTCTATTCTGGAAAAACGATGTCATTGATTGACAAACTCTTCATAGACGAGCCTGCGCCGCTTATGGAAGAAGGAAAAAACATTCTTATAATGGAGTTTGGTAGTGCACACAAAGGATATTTCTCTATCCTTGAAGCAGTTGCACAGGGAAAAACAGTTCAACATGAGATTGTAACCCACACCGGCCTGAACAAGGACACTGTTGGAAAATATTTGTATGAACTGGTTCACGCATATGGAATTCTCAAACGCAATTATCCAGTAACAGCAAAGAAAAAATCGCCAAGACAATCGCGATATATGATTAGTGACAATTTCTATCGTTTCTGGTTCCGTTTTATCTACAAAAACCAGTCTATCCTGATTTCAAACCCGGATGCTTTAAAAGCCCTGATAGCGCGGGATATTAACACATATTATGGATTTGTATTTGAAGACATTGCGCGTGAGTTCCTGATCGAGTTAAACAAAGAACAGAATCGTCTTCCATTTTCCTTCTTACATATCGATAAATGGTGGCACAGGGACGAAGTGATCGACCTCATTGCCTTTGATGAAGGAAACAACATTCTCTTTTGTGAAGTTAAGTGGAAGAACCTGTCGATGCAAGAATCAATTCACGTACTGGATAAACTTAAGATAAAAGTAAAGAGTGTTAACTGGAAAAATTCCAGACGTGTGGAACACTTTGCAATTATCGCAAAAAATATCAAAGGCAAAAGCGAAATTCAAAAAAAGGGATATCTGGCATTTGATCTTGATGATTTCAAAGAAATTTGTGAAAAAATATGTGGACGGAACGGTTCATAAGGAAATAAGACGGGGTTGTGTTCGTGCCGCTTATTGGCAGGTATGGATTCAGTGATGATTGAATGTGTTCATTGATTGCATTGTAGAGTAAAGGGAAGGCCTTGCGACCATCTTCTCCTTATCAAACCGTCCGTACGGATTTCCCGTAAGCGGCTTTCGTTTGGTATTGTCCCATCGCTGCCATGTACTCCGATCATAGTGATCTCATCATAATTGGGGGATAGTCCGGTGGTCTCGATATCCAAGAATATGGTGTCATCTTTGAATTCGAAATGCTTTTCACATTGCACACTTATAGGTGTTGTGAAGAGGAGGTCATATGGCCCAATTGTAAATTATTAAGTAATATCAATTTAAAATAGCAACAAATGATCAAAGTCAACTTCACCAATCATGCTAAAGATATGCTACAAGAAAGAAAATTTACAGAAGACGAAATTATATCTGCATTGAGCGAACGAGATTGGTCAGAAAATGATGAAATAGAAACTGAAATATGGCATGCATTTAAAAAAATCGATGAAAAGGTTTTAAGAGTTGTTGTTAAAGGAAGAGAAGAACCATATATTATAATTACAATGTTTTATGATAAAAGATTGAGGAATCGAAAATGAGAATTAAAGTTGATTTAGAAAGCGATGCACTTTACTTTAGAATTAGCGAGGATGCAATCGAGGAAAGTGAGAAAATAAATAACGGTCTCATTGTCGATTACGATGCAAATGGAAAAGTAGTAGGGATAGAAATCCTCAATGTAAAAAATAAGTTCAAATTGGAAGATCTGACTGGGCTCAAATTGGAAATGCCTACAGTTGTAAAGGCAGAGGCATAAGAGAATATCTTTTGATTAGATTTGGCTTTTTTTTAATAGGATTACTAATATTGTGCCCATTTTATTTTCTAAGATTTTGTATTTGTCTTATAACCTTATGATGCACATAATTGTCAATTCCACAGTCACAAACCTCAGACCAGAGGACCAAAGGCATCAGGGAGAATGCTCATTATTTTGTATTTTTTGTCTATTTTAAGGGAGTTCACATCTTTTTCAGGTGCAGGCAAGCAATTTAAGACCAAATAAAAGTATTAATAGGCAAAAAATATTGATTAAATCAAAAAATATAATCTACCATTCCCAGGTATAAACATTATGGTGCCGTTCGACCTACTGATATGTATTTTCAATCAACGAAGGATATAGCATTTCTATGATTGTCTCAAGGTTTTGTATATCCTCGATATTATATCTTACAAGTGTGTCCAGTGCTGCCTGACTGCCGCGCTTGTACTGGTACCACAATCGCACTGCATCGAAACCTGACAGGCCAGTGGTTTCATCAGACCTTGAAAGTCCCAGCTCGGTCTCGATACGTTTCAGCCCCCCGGTCAGGCCCAGCCTGCGAAGGGGATATAGCAGGTCGATGTGAAGCTGGTCGAAACTGACACCTGGCAGATGATGCTCAATAAAAGGTAGGTCGAACCGTGCCCCGTTGAAGGTGACAATGACCTTGCACCCTTCTAAAGCCTGTGGGAAATCTTCCAGGTCAATGCCGCTTATGAACACCTTTGTCCCATCGCTGCCATGTACTCCGATCATGGTTATCTCACTATAATTGGGGGATAGTCCGGTGGTCTCAATATCCAGGAATATGGTATCATCTTTGAATTCCCTGTATGCCCGCCAGTGCTCTTTGGAGGGGAGGTTATTGGCAAAGTATGTGTGGTCACGGGCATTTAGCTTCTCTTTAGATGTGCTGATACCTTCCAGTATTGATCTTTGTTTTAATTCCGGCAGTCCGGTACGGTGGGTTTCTTCCATGAATTCATCCCAGGACTTGATACCGCTGTCCCATATCTTTCTCTCTGTTGTGGCACCTATTCCGGGCAGGTGGATGTAACTGTTAGTAAGCATATTGAGTAATAGGGGGTTATCTGATATAAATATCCTGATATTATATGTCACAGACCTCAGGCTAGATGTCCGAAGGCATCGGGAGGATGCTTTACACCACTTGTCATCCTTTTTTTATATGTTGTGATCAGGCGAAAGTGTTGCTAATAGTGAGGGGGCATATCTTATTTTAAAATTGGAGATTTTGGCAATATATTTAAAGATTCAGCAAATCCGTCCAAACCTGGAAATAGGCTTTGTTTGTTTATATTCATATAATTTAATTTATTGAGTATGGTATTCTTTTCGCTCCTGTTACCCGAGTTTATAAAAAATCAAAAAAACAAGCCTCTTGGCTCCGAAAAACTGTAGGCCAAGTCAAACGTTGCGATGGCACACCCAACCGCAGCAGAGCGGCGGGGTATAATATTGATTAAGATAAAAGATTGAACAAACCGCCTGTACTTGATTCAGACGATTAAATATTCAATCCTCATTCTCAAGGGCATCTATCCGGACCATAATACCCTTAGCCTTTTCCATGTAATTGTCCCTGATTTCGTTATGCTCGTCCTCAGATATGATACCACTGACATAGTCCTCATCCAGTTTATGAAGTACTTTGAATATAGCCTGCCTGGCGGTTCTAAGTTCATCAAGACTGAGAGCCTCAATATCACTCATTCCAGGAGATGGTTGCCGGGATGTTTCTTCTTCGAGTTCATCCTCTTCTGCTTCCAGGTTCTCATCTATTCCTTCATCTTCCCCAGATTCATCTTCATCCGATTCCCAGTCCTCTTCCATGCCTTCATCGTCCTCGAATTCTTCCTCTTCCAGGTATATCCCTTCATCCTGTTTTTTTGGCAGGACACTTCCCAGCTTTCCTTCCAGGCCTTTGATTGCCGGACTCTTACCTCTCAGTACCACATAACCGATCACTGCAATAATAACAAGCAGAATAATCAGGTACAGGGTAATATCAGACCCGGCCTGATTTGATTTACTTAACTCAAATGTAATCTCAACAAACAGAGGCTGGTCCCAATAATAAGTCTCTGAATTTCCACTTTCCTCTGAAAAATCAGCATTTATTTTACTCCCGTCATTATCCAGTATAGTAGTTTTCATTTCATCAGATTTTACCAGTTTAACGACCAGACATCGCATGCCAGTGATGGGCATATAAATATAATTAACATTTGCCGGGTATTTCAATTTCTTTGTAAAGGTAACTGATTCGGTCGTTTTCCCTGTTGGTTCTGCCGGAACCATATATTCAATCCGGTACCTGGGAGGCATACCGGGTCCGGACAGAATGATATCATTCCATCCCACAACGTTCTCACTAACCTGGAAGGCCTCAATGGTCTTTCCGTCTCCTTCCATTGCCATCTCTGTCTTTGACACAGCAACATTGAAAGCACCATCCTGTACGTAGGTACAGATAGGGCCGGAATAGTTTTCCGGCCTAAGGTTCTTGTAGACTATGGTTTCGACGACTCTGAAATACCCGGGATAGGTTATCTGGTCGACCTCAATAAGATGCTGTATAATTACAATATTTGCCCCGTATGAAGATACTGCGGCTTCCGGAGTTGAAGTACTATTGTTTCCATTAATGGACATGTTCGGATAGGCTGATGCTGTCGAAAATGATAATAATAATAGTGCCGGAATGACAAATGCACTGATGAATAAAACTGAATTTCGCTTTAACATTGAGTTGTACTTCCTTTTTTCATTAAAATGAATATCCCTTGCAATATTATTTTATGCCACATATATTATACGCCTATTATAAAATATTAACTTGCTAAAAACCAGTCAGAAAAATCCGGGATGCATGGGGATTTACCTGTTGGGTAAGGTGGATGGGCACGACTATATAATTAATACTGTTTTAAAAAAGGTATCAAGTTGATAGCTTCTATACAGGGGAGAATAACCTTCCGGTTCTAATTTCATTCTGTTTCAGTCATTTTCTTATGTAACACCCAGCCGGAAGAGTCTATTTTTCCGTTCGGCAGTACAACAATCGTTCCATCGTCTATTCTAACGCGCGTTTTTCTGAGCGTAACATCGATGATCTCTCCTTTATATTTCATTGTCTCAATTTGGTCACCAATATTAAAGTGTCCATCTAATAGGAGGAATACACCTGCTAATGCGTCAGCTAAGATATTCTTAACAGCTAAAGCAACAGCAGCTCCAGCTAAAACAGACAGCCCCATGATAGGCATGAGAATCTTTTCTAAATTAAGTTCCACCATGATCGACATGATGGCAATGAACCATAAGATGTATACGCCAGTCCTTCGCAAGATGTTCTGCGTGTCTGGAGGTAAAATTGTAGTACTTAAGTATCTTCTAATGGACCTGCTGATAAAACCAATTACGATAAAAGCAACTACCAGGATCAATATAGCTTTTATATATGCCATATATGGTTGAGCTAAATCTAACATATCTGCAATTTCCACCACTGATCACCTATTTTTTTAACTTATTTCCAACCCTTTAATGACAAAAGTTCTGTAACAATTTTAGTGTTTTTTTATATAAGAATGTTACGCTTATCAATAATCTTTTGACAGGATATACAGGATTGGATCGTATCCTGTCAATCCTTTTTATCCTGTCTGAATTTTCCATTTTCTTAACGCATAGGAAAGTATAAACGCATTTCGATATTTTTTAGATAAGTTCTAAGTACGGCCTGATATGATTACAATATACCAGCCAGAGGCCTACTAATATCAAAAGGGCTCCTGCACCTCTTTTAATCATCACGTCATATCGCGATACTTTGCTCAGCTTCTTACCTGAAACCTTGATGAAATAGGCTATAAGCAACATAGGGATCCCTAATCCTATAGAATAAACAAAAAGCAGGAATCCGCCATACATTATACCCCCCTTCAAGAGTACGTCCATCAGTACCACAGTCAGAATCGGGCCGATGCAGGGAATCCATAGAATACCCAGCGACATACCAAGTACAAATCCACCTGCAACCCCCTCATTGCTTGGGTTGACATTTAAAAAACCCGGAATACGATTAAATATGCTAAGGTTGAGTTCCATGAGCATGGTAATGCCCAGTGAGATAATAACTATCTCAGCCACTATCCTGATGTACTGCTGGAACTGGTTGAGAATGTCTGAAAAGGCTGCCATGGCCATGCCCATCAGCGTAAATGTAAGCATCAGACCTGCTACGATAGCCAGTGGCCTGAACTTGCCCTTGCCTGTGGAATATGCCAGTATGGCAGGCAGAAGAGGCAGGATGCAAGGTGAAAGAATACTGATTATACCTCCCAGGAATGCAATGAAGGGGAGTGGCAGATCTATTGATGCTAATGTGTTCTCAAGCTGGAATAATAGACTCATTGATCATCGTGCTTACTGTATTGTGTTCTCAATCATTTATATCATCAATTCTACCTTAACCTGAGAGCATCCAGAATAGTTATTTCCAGTGGACCTTGGGGTGTGAAACCTATCATCTTGGCCTGTTCACAATTCGTGGTCAAGGTTCCATATTGTACATATTTGTATGTGCCGTTGTCTGACCTGGCTATTACAAACATATCAGGAATATAGTAAACATTGAACTTTACAGCCAGTTGGTTCTGCTTGTCAATGTCGATATAGACGAAATGCACTTTGCCTTCATATTTTGCTGCAAGTTCTTCCACAATAGGTTTTTGTTGTACACATGCAGGACACCGCCCCGCTCCCATCTCAATAAATACCGGTGCACTCTCAAGCATTGCATCAATTTCTTCTATTGAGTTCACTGTTGCTAATTCTGGATTTTGGGCAGTGCTGTTGTCAGTACACCCGCTAAACGCGATCATTACAGCCAGTAACAGAAACGGTAGAATAGTAATCCTGTTTCTCATCATATCACTTAGTAGAATTCATTTATATTAATGTTTAACCTATATAATTGCGTGTATGGTTTTGCATATAGCGTGCAAACTGGCATATGAATTTATAAACCAGGTTATAGACCAACAGATAGCGGTTATTCGGAAAAGTTAATATAACATCTACCCAATTGAGCATACATAATCATGATATAATCCGGTCCGGAGGTGAGACCAAACTATGTGCAGCGTAGGAGATGCATTTGGAATAGATATGGCAGAAAGATTAAATCCAAAAGAATATAGATGCAAAGATTGCGGAAATGAATTCAAGGGTATTGGTAAAAACGTCCTTTGCCCTGCATGCCAGTCCAATACTGTGGAACTTGCATGATCGTACAATCCAATATTAAGCGTACATCATCAACTTATGATACCCCTGAATAACAATGATATACTGATGCTCCACGGTAACAGTGGGGTTATCGGTATTGTGAAAGCCGGAACAAGAAACCTTTTTTTCCTTGAAACTGAAGATGAAGAGATCGTACTGGGGCTTGAACCTGACGACCTGCTGGTCTCATCCGGTTTTGATACAAAAGAGACCACGATCAATGGTATAAAATGTGTGCTTTACATGTTAAGGGAAGTAGGCACACCGCTCATTGTACTGCCGAAGCACCACCCCGCCTCAAAGCGGCTCAAGATCGTTGTATCCATTGGCAGCCGCACCCGCATCAGTTGTGATATCACACCAGGCACCCATCCCGAACAGGATATACTGTGCGGCGTTGACGAGTTTGGCGGAGTCGAGATACTGGGCGTGCCCGGAGGCGTGGAGTTCAGGAACCTGGACTCTGGCAGGATCGAGCGTATACCGTTCACAGTCTGACATATGATTCAATACTTTTAACACCAAAAATGAGCATTAAGGTAGCATGACCCTGATCGATATCCTGGCTGCATCCATCTGGCTTATGCTGCCTGCATATATCGCAAATCCCATGGCTGCAGTGTTCGGGGGAGGTACCCCCATGGACCTGGGAAAGTATTTCCCTGACGGCAGGCGCATACTTGGGAACGGCAAGACAATAAGGGGACTAGCAGCCGGGACCGCCTGCGGAATCGCGATAGGACTTATCCAAATCGGACTTGCACCCCGGCTCATAGCATCAGGGGTACTGGACAACTGGCCATTGTTCCATGGTGCCCTGGGTGCATACTCACTCAGCACGTTATCCATAGTGTTCCTGATGGCCTTTGGTGCGCTGCTGGGTGATAGTGCAGAGAGTTTTATCAAGCGGCGCCTGGACCTTGAACGGGGTGCCATGTTCCCTGTGGCGGACCAGCTTGATTTTGTGCTGGGTGCCTGGGTGCTGACATACATATTCGCAGCATGCTGGTTCAATACATATTTCAGCTTCTGGATTATAGTAACAGTACTGGTGGCCACGCCCTTGCTGCACCTGGCCACGAACATATTGGGATATCTCATTAAGGTCAAGAAAGAACCCTGGTAGTGAAAAAAATGGATAAAGAACTGATTCAGGCATTAAAGAACTGCGGAGCTGTGAAGTTCGGGGACTTTACACTGGCATCCGGCAGGAAAAGTACGTATTATGTTGACATCAAGAAGGCCATCACCGACCCTGCCACACTGGAACTGATAGCAAACCGTATCACTGGCATCATGACAGAGCGAAAGATATGTGCAGAGGCCATCGGTGGTGTTGCAGTTGGAGGCATTCCCCTTGCAACCGCAGTTTCACTGAAATCCAGCCTGCCCCTGGTGATAATCAGGAAGTCCTTAAAAGAATACGGCACTGGTGGGCGGTTTATCGGGGAAGTTGCCGGTAGGGAACTGCTTATGCTTGAAGATGTGACCACCACCGGCGGTTCTGTGATTGAAGCCATTAAGGACCTGAGGGATGCGGGGTCGGTTGTGAATATGGTTATCACGGTAGTGGACAGGGACGAAGGCGCATCAGTAGGACTGGAAGATATGGATGTGGAATTGCTGCCACTTGTAAGGGCAGCAGACCTTTTGAATGGGTAAATCGGACTGGACAAAGCAAGACAGGATATACAGGATAGAACATGCCGGATATCTTCGAGATCACACACAAGGATTCTGCGGGCAGGATAGGACGCCTGGTCACTCCACACGGTACGGTTGAGACGCCCACTATCATGCCGGTCATCAATCCCAATATCCAGACCATCCCGGCAAAAGAGATGCCGGGTTTCGGTGCACAGATGGTTATCACGAACTCATATATCATCTACCGCAGCCGGGAACTAAAAGAGCAGGCACTATCGTCCGGGCTGCACAGCCTGCTGGAATTTGACGGCCCCATCATGACTGACAGCGGTTCCTTCCAGTTGAGCGTATATGGCGATATCGAAGTGGATAATGCACAGATAATCAGGTTCCAGCAGGATATCGGCACAGACATCGGCGTGCCGCTGGATATCCCAACGCCGCCTTCTGCCGACTGGGATGCGGCAAAGAGTGAACTTGCCATAACAAACCAGAGGCTCATGGAAGCCCTGGAACTGAACAATGACAGCCCAATGCTGCTGGCAGCACCGGTACAGGGCGGCATTCACAAGGACCTGCGTGAGCAGGCAGGCAGGGAACTGGGTGGGGCTGGTTTTGATATATATCCCATAGGTGCGGTGGTGCCGCTGATGGAATCATACCGCTATGCTGACCTGGTAGACGTGATAGTGAGTGCAAAGAAAGGGCTGCCTTCATCAGTTCCCGTGCATCTTTTCGGTGCCGGGCACCCGATGGTGTTCGCACTGGCAGTGGCACTTGGCTGTGACCTGTTCGATTCCGCAGCCTACGCCCTGTACGCAAAGGACGGCAGGTACATGACCGCAGAGGGGACCTACCATCTCAAGGACATGGAATATCTTCCCTGTTCGTGTCCGGTATGCATCGGCCATACAGCCAGCGAGATCGCGGCCAGCCCTAACAGGCAGGAACTGCTGGCCCGGCATAACCTGTACGCTACCTTCGCTGAGATAAGGCTGGTTAAGCAGGCACTGCGTGAGGGGAACCTATGGGAACTTGTAGAAAGGCGGGCCCGCATCCATCCCAGGCTGCTTGACGGACTGAAGCGGGCAGTGACATATGCTGACTGGATAGAGCAGTTCGACCCGTCATCCAAATCCACGTACTTTTACTGCGGCCCCGAATCCACAAAAAGACCTGAGGTAATCCGCTGGAATACCAGGCTTGAGCGGCTGGAACTGGAGGGGACGGTATTGATACGGCCAGGGGGGCGGGTCAAACACGAATCAGAATACGACAATGTACTGCACTTTAAGCCCCCGTTCGGTGCGTACCCCCTGGAACTGAAAGAAACATATCCCTTTAATGCCGAGGTTGTAAATGTACCAGACCATGAATCCCTTACCAGTGCCCTTGAAAATACTAAAAAGCTGATCGAGCTGAACCCTGGTGCAGAGTTCACTTTCGTGTACCGGCAGTCCTGGGACCATCCACTTATACAGGAGATATGCCAGATGGTAAGTCACAGCTGGTCGGTTTGACCTTACTTTTTCAACCTCAACCTGACCACGGCTGCAAACATCTGGGGTATTACTTTTTTCAGGTCAAGCTTGGAGCCTTCAATGTGGCGCCATTCCACAGGCACTTCCACTGTTGTATAGCCCATGTCCCTGATGCGCCAGAGCAGTTCCACGTCAAAGGCATAGTTGTGGGTCAGGATATCACCTGCCACCTGATTGGCCACCTCTGCTTTCAGCACTTTGCAGCCGCACTGGGTATCCTTGTAAGGCAGTCCGAACAGCAGCCTTACCATTGCATTGAAACACCGGCTGGCAAGTACCCTGTGCGGGGGCTGGTGGGTGTGTATTACTGACCCGGGCAGGTACCTTGAGGAGATCACGCAGTCAATCCCGCCCGAGACCATGTCCACCATCTTACCCACATCATGGGGCGGCACGGCACAGTCCGCATCCACCACTGCTATAACACTTCCCCTGGCCCTGGAAATGCCCTGCAGTATGCCGCCGCCTTTACCAAGCCTGGCGGGATGGGATATTGACCTGACAGCAGGATGGTTCTTGCTAAATTCTGCGACCAGTTCCGGGGTGCTGTCCGTACACCCGTCCATGACCACCAGTATCTCGTGTGGGGTACCGGAAAAAAAGCGGGATAGTTCTTGTAGTGTGCCTGAAATGCGTTTTTCTTCGTTATAGGCAGGTATGACGATCGAGACCATGTCCTGCCCTTTTGTTACCGTCATTTTATAGGCACCGAAGAATTGTATGGTAGCCCGGCACGGATTCGAACCGAGGTCCGGGGATCCAGGGCCCCCAATGATTGACCGCTACACTACCGGGCTGCGACTATCTGAATATAACTTGTTACCTATAAGTCTAACGGATAAGCCCGGGTATGTGTCTAAAAAATTGAAGAAATAATATCGAGTTGGGATTTTTCCCAACTCTAAAACCTGCCGTCAGTAAGGCTCAGGTGATCCTTTTCCATCTCTATAATAACAGTGAATATCTCTTTTATCCTCTCTGTATTCTTATTATCCAGTCGGTATTCTTAAAAACATTAAAATAATATAAATCCTATGTGATTGTCATTAAGTGTAAAATTAAATTGATGGGGAAAATGGTATGCTCCGTGCCATAAATGCTCATAAAATGTTTTATATAATTTACTGATTATTAAATTGTGCGAAATTTTTGAAAAAAAACAGGTAAGATTTGAATGACAAATTTGGGAACACTACTTCTTAACAGTACACTTATATTCAGTGTATTATCCATACTACTGCTGCTGTACCGTGAATATTCAGGGGCAAAGGAAATAACAGCCCCAGCCAGGTGGACCATCCGGATATCGACCCTGTTATCAGTCCTGACCATGCTGCTGTTGATCTATTATTTCCTAAGTTCTGATTTCAGGTTCATCTATGTTTCCCAGAACTCATCCACGTTATTAGGTCCAATATATCAACTGGTAGCTACTATTGCGGTGCAGGATGGTGCGATGCTGTTATGGACTGCACTTGTATTTTTGCAAATATTATGGATAAGCGAACGATATGACATGGATTCCAGGTTCTTCAGGCGCATGGTAATCATAATGCTGGCCGTGGGTGCCCTATTCACCTACGTGATCGCTTACAAGTCAAGTATGTACCCCTTTGAGACCTGGTATGACGTCTGGGGCAGCCAGTATAATATCCCTGTGGACTATGCAATGGCTGAGGGTGCAGGATTGCGTCCCATATTAAAGGACCCCATAATGGCCATACACCCGCCGTCCCAGTTCGTGGCATATGCCACCACACTGATACCATTCGCTGCTGCCCTGTCCTTCATGATAACGAGTGGCGTAGGCAAGCAGTGGGAGAAGGTGCAGCGCCAGTGGATACGTTTCTCATGGTTCTCTATGTCCCTTACCCTGATACTCGGTGGTGCATGGATATACAAGCTTGCCCAGTGGGGTACACTATCAGGCACTGGCAATATTTGGGCATGGGACCCTTACGAGACCACACCATTCATCGTGTGGATGATAATGACCATATACATGCACATGTCATACAAGTACAGGACCGGCAGCGAGTATGAGGTGCTCACTCCCCTGTTCGGTACACTTACTTTTATCACAACACTCTATGCAGGCTGGGTGGCCCGCAGCGGTGCTGTCTCATCCACCCATGATGTGGGTGCGCTGCCCAGTGCCAGTATCTTCTTCTGGTCAACTATCCTGCTGCTGGCTGTTGTATTATACCTGTCTTTCATGAAGATCAAGGATACAAAGGATGAAGAAGGGGGAGGAGGAAAACTGTTCACCCATTCCCACATTTTCGACCTGACAGCCATATTATTAATTATCCTTGCCTTTATTTCCTTTTTTGGCATTACAGCACCCATCTATTCCAAGCTGGTGATGCACGTAAACGCCAATCCCACGGAACGGGAATTCTTTAATACGCTGGCGTACCCGTTCACTATGCTGCTGATGCTTATTATCGGTGTGTGCCTGCCGTATAAGCCTATTGTAAAGAAGATAGGGGCACAGAAGTATCTTATTGCCGCGGCTATTGTACTATTGCTCAGCATAATCTTTGCATTCATTGTACCTGGGCCTGAATATTACGTGATAAACCATTCCAGCCCGTTCTACGGGACTGCTTCGGGTATCACGCAGATGTTGGGCAGCCTGTCGGTGCTTAGCTACGTGCCTATCTTCCTGTTCTCGCTGGCAGCTATTGTGTACAGGTTCGCGCTGGATGTCCGGGATACGAAGGATAGTAAACGATTGATAAAGCCCGCAGGTATAACCCTGGTACACCTGGGTACGATCCTGCTGCTGCTGGGTGTTATTGTAAGCCAGTCCTTTGACGTGACCTACAGGATAAGTTACACTGATTCTGAGTTGGGTGAGATACAGTACGTCAGCATCGGGGTGCTTGACGATTATGGTAATTATAAGGATTACACTGATAATCCCCTAGGTCTTGAGCTTGTGCTCAACAATGGGGCTGCAACACATACTGTGAGCACCAGTGACAGGATGGTGGAAGGCCTGACAAAGAATGCTTTCCACATCAACCTCTACAGGGACGGCAGGAAGGTAGCAACGGGTGCGGCACTTTTCTGGATCGAGCTTTATGATGAGAACCTGGATGGCACATTCGAGCGGGTGGAGTGGACAAATATCATGGATGATGAGCATCTGTTCACGACATACCATGTGAAGTACGGCGGCCGGATAAGTAACGGATATAATTTCGTGATCAAGGAGATTCCGCTTATCAGTGCTGTGTGGATAGGGGCAGCCATGATGTGTATTGGTGTGCTGCTTACTTTTGCCGACCAGCAGTTGTTCGGGGTAAAGGAGAAGATCAAGTTTAAGGCGAAACCGAGGATTGCGCCTGAGGCACCTGCGAAGAAGGCGGGGGGCAAGAGGAGGAAAACGGCACCTGAAGAGCCAAGTGCTGCTGATAGGTATGAGAATATGTTTATGGAAGAGCTTGAGGCTGCGAAGAAATAGGCGGGCTTGATGCTTCTTTTTTATGATATATAAAGTATAATTTTCTTCTCAAATCTCGATATACTGGTTCTAACATAGTCGATATTGCATCAAATTTCAATCCTTGTTTTAGTGGATGTCGGTCTGCGATCTGCTACGGAAGCCACGACGATTTCTGTATCATTGAGTTTCAATCCTTGTTTTAGTGGATGTCGGTCTGCGATGGGACAATGTCGGTGACATAGATGACATTCATCAAGTTTCAATCCTTGTTTTAGTGGATGTCGGTCTGCGATATATTCATAGCAATGTACGCAATGAGACAGAGGGGAGTTTCAATCCTTGTTTTAGTGGATGTCGGTCTGCGATTTTTATTATCTAACATGGATTATATTATTATTAATTAGTTTCAATCCTTGTTTTAGTGGATGTCGGTCTGCGATCCTAACTTATCTTGTTTTTCCAACAACTCATACTCGTTTCAATCCTTGTTTTAGTGGATGTCGGTCTGCGATAAAAATAATAAAATTCGAAAAGAGCGAGATTGAAGGTTTCAATCCTTGTTTTAGTGGATGTCGGTCTGCGATTGTGGGTGCAGGCGTTGGAAAAGCGGGTGGGTTAGTGTTTCAATCCTTGTTTTAGTGGATGTCGGTCTGCGATGAATCACAACGACAAGAGCTGCAGAAGACGGTACAATGTTTCAATCCTTGTTTTAGTGGATGTCGGTCTGCGATTCGATCTCCTTCGATTCCTTCATCCCAGACGTATTTGGTTTCAATCCTTGTTTTAGTGGATGTCGGTCTGCGATTCAAGTATGGAAAATCATCTACGATTGTTGTTTTCTGTTTCAATCCTTGTTTTAGTGGATGTCGGTCTGCGATTTTTACTTATAGTTTTAATTTGTTATATTCAA